>NZ_JBLFEO010000014.1:0-120338 GCF_047345505.1 Maribacter aquimarinus
TTTAGCGACCCCAAAGGTATGAAGTTTTTGCGCCGCCCTCTCCGGAGATCTGGCCCTAGGACCAGATCTCCGGAGAGGGCTTTTTTCAACAGCAAGCTGTTGCGTTTATCAGTTGAATCCAAGTGGGATTACCTATACCATTTTTTATTCCAAGTTTTCTTGCTAAGAATTCGGGTGTGTCAATACTTAACTTAATGAATGGTTTAGTGATTGGCTTAGCGAACCATCATTAAATTTAAAGGTTCATAATCACCTTTATGTAAGACTATTTTTTGGCAAATCAAAGCACCTGTTCAAGGTTTGTTATTCAAATAAAATTATCGGGCATCAAATATTATTAATACCTTTATAAACAAGTTAATATCGACGGTGAAAGTTACCTATTTGGTTACCTGAAAGAAAAGTTTTGGCGTATTTGTTTGATAATTAAGGGCGTATAGGAAGTCCGTTCGGGCTGCCACCCCGACAGTATGTATGTCCGGTCCATTTTCATTTGGGCCGGATTTTTTTTGGTGATGGTGCTTTGGCGACGGATGCGGCATTGGGGGAGGCCTCAGGTTCCCCCGACGCCTCGGGGCTGCCACCTGGACGGTCCCTTTTAAAATCTCTATGATCCATTGATCACAGGATTTTTTAAGTTTTGATAGTTTGGACTCGCAGGTTCACAATCTTATGTTTTACGGGGTATTTTGCCATGTGTTCCGTAGAAAGCCTAGGTCTCTCTTCATATGGGCAAACACCTCTTTTTTAGGTATGCTTATTTTGCTGTTTCCGTGCTCGGCCCCTCCCAAGTAATACTCCAAATGTAAGGAAACCGGTACGTTGATCTTATACTTTTTAAGGAGCGCAAAGTAGCGTTTAAAATCTACCATTCCTTCTCCAAGGGGAGTGTTGACCGGTTTCCATCTCCCATCCACCAGGCCCCATTTAAAGTCTTTGATGACCAAGGATTTTATGAAGGGTTGAATCTGTCGCAGTCCCAGTTCCCAACTTGTGCCTCCTTCAACTACCGCATGCCTTATATCATATTGGCAACCTATGTGCTGGTTACGTGTGGCAGACAAAATGGGCAGTAAATCCCAAATAGGTGCGCCCACATGATTACCAGCGTGGTTTTGATAACAACCAAATAATCCCAATTCCTCATTTACCCGTTCCAAAGCTTTGGCCTGCTGTGCATAAAGCGCTTGGCTTTCCGCAACCGTTCTATCTTCGGGGTAGTTTAACCAGGCCGTTCGGTAATGGCTAAAACCTAATTTGCTAGCCGTTTCCAACACCCTTAACTCTTCCGGTTCTTTAATATTCCATACGTTTGTGGTCATCGCTTTTGGGGCAATTCCATATTTTTTCATTGCATTTACCGCCTTTGGCAAATTATCTATTACTTTTTCTGGCAAGACATGTCCTTTTGGCCGTACCGTTAGATCCAGGCCATCAAAGCCCATTTCGGCGGTTGCAGCCGCCATTTCGTTGTAGTCCAGAAACTGAAGATGTTTTGAAAACAAATGAACCTCGATTCCATCTGGAGCCCCCAAAGAGGTATTTGAAAGTAAATGGTCAAAGCCCATTAATGGTATACTGCCCAAGGCGGTTGCAGATAACCTCGAGAAATTTCTTCTGGATATGGGCTTGCTTTTGGGCTTCATGACTGACGATGGTTTTTTTAGCTTTGGTAAAGAATTGGTGTTAAAAATTTGCAGGTGTGACAAATATACGTATTTTTGGTAAACCAAATTGGTTAACCAATTTTTAAAATCGTAATCCCAATCGGGTCAACTGCCCCGGCTAACAGGGAAAGCGCAACCGTGGTCCTTTGGTTTTAACGATTTAAAGGATGGCTGCTGCCAATTTACAGCTAGTGCCAAACGATCTTAACAACAGTAAACAATGAACGTAAAATTCCAGATGAACCTCAAAAACGCGGCCATAAAAAGCAACTTATATCCTTTTATGATCGGAGCGGTCCTTTTCATGGGTGCTTGTGGTGGGGAATCCAAAGCGCAAAAAGGTTCGGAAAATGGGGAACGGACCACGGGAACCATCAAAGCCAATGATGTTATACCTTTTTTTCAACATTGGAACTTGATTTTGGGGGATGGCTCCAATGTGGGGCAGGCAACGGACTACAAGAACAAAGATTTCTTTTACACAACTATCGATAATCACGGTAAATGGGTTGTGTTTAAAACTCCAAATGCAGGAAATACCCATGGCACATCGAACAATACCAGAACCGAACTGGCACAATTAAAAAAGTGGTTGCCAAGCACAAAGGCCACTATGAAGGCTACCTTAAAGGTGATGAACGTATCTGCTACGGGAGATGCCAGTGTTGCATCCACCTATTCGGTGGTGGTTGGCCAGATCCATAGTGCAGATGGGCACGAGAACGAACCCCTTAAAATATTCTATAAAAAATTCCCAGGCCATACCAAAGGTTCTGTCTTTTGGAACTATGAAATCAATACTGCTGGTGATGATAACTCAAAACGGTGGGACTATTCCTATCCTATTTGGGGTCATGATTTTTCTGTGGTTGGCGCCAATGCAAATACCTTTCCCCCTGAACCGGAAGATGGCATTGCACTCGGGGAAGAGTTTAGTTATCAAGTGGACATAAACGAAGGGATGTTGTACCTCACCTTTACCAGCAAGGGTCACGAGACCAAAACCTTTACCAAAAATCTTGTTGCCAGTGAATACGGCAGCCCATCCGATATCCCTGAACAAACAAAAGCCCTTTTTGTGCCCATTGGTCAAGATGGTGTGGAACGTAAAAAGGCCTACTCGGACGAGGGACTCTTTTTTAAATTGGGAAGCTATAACCAAACCAATGGTAAAGATCCCAAAGTGAACAGGGTCTGGTGCTCCGGCGCCGAAACCCATGGCGGCGATCTGCAAAAACAATACGCGGATGGCAATTACGCAGAGGTCTGGTTTAAAACGGCCGCCATCACCATTCCCGATGATGCCCTATCCAATCAGGGTTATTTTGCCGCTAACGATGGCCTTAGCGAAAAAACGGTATATCCGAGTGAGGTAATCCCCTTTATGGACAAGTTTAAAATTTTAATGGGTGACGGCACAACGGAGGACAATCTTGTAGATTTTGAAGATAAGGATTTTTTCTACACGGTAATGGATGGCACCAGGCGATGGGTAGTTTATAAAACACCAAATTCCGGTGTCACTTCCAAAAACTCCAGCAATACCAGAACGGAGTTGCACGAAAAACGCAATTGGACCCCCGAAGAGGGCGGTAGGCTCACAGGTATGTGCAAAGTGATGCAGGTTTCCGTTTCGGGAGATGCCAGGGTTGCGGCCTCATATTCCACGGTGATCGGACAAATACATAGCGGTGAAGGGCATGAAAACGAACCCGTAAAAATCTTTTACAAAAAATTTCCGGGCCATAAGAAAGGATCTGTATTCTGGAATTATGAAATAAACACCGCTGGAGATGATAATGCAGGTCGATGGGATTTTTCGACCGCGGTCTGGGGTCATGACATGTCGGTTGTCGGAACCGCCAAGGATAACTACCCACCGGAGCCTGAAGATGGGATTGAACTGGGTGAGGAATTCAGCTATGAAATAAACGTGTACAAAGGGATCATGTACCTCACTTTTGAAAGTGACAATCATGAGACCAAAACCTTTACCAAAAACTTGATTGCATCGGAATACGTAAAAAAGTCGGACATTCCGCAACAGGTAAAAAAACTTTTCGTGCCCATGGGCCAGGACGGCACCGAGCGCCCCACGGCCTACAGTGGGGAATTGAATTATTTTAAACAAGGAGCCTACAATCAGACCAACGGGAAAAGCCCGGATACGAATAGGGTTTGGTCTGCCGGGGCAGAAATCTACGGAGGGGATATTGCCAAGCAATATGAAAATGGCTCTTATACAGAAGTATGGTTTAAAGATGCAACGGTGGGACCAGGTATTCCCCCAAAATCAAACTAAAAATAGAAACCGCGATACCTGAAACCAACTCCACCTTTTGTCAACAAATGGAATGTATTGGGCATCAGTGAAAATAACAATACCAGAAAAAAATGAAACGATTTAGCGACAAGTACATCAGTACCAAGGGAATGGAATGGGAAGAACTCGGTGGGGGCGTCTCAAGAAAATTCTTGGGGTATGACAACCAGATCATGATGGTCAAGGTAAAATTTGATAAAGGGGCTTTGGGCGCGCCACATCAACATTTTCATACCCAGGCCACCTATTGTGTCTCCGGAAAGTTTGAATTTGAGATTGACGGAGAAAAGAAAATTGTGGAAGCAGGGGATGGGGTTTACATTGAGCCCAATTTGTTGCACAGTGCCGTTTGTTTGGAGGAAGGGATACTCATAGACACGTTTAGCCCGGTCAGGGAAGATTTCCTGAGCGGTGATGGTGTTTCCTATTTCGGAGAACAGGACGCTTAAGAAGATTACCAATATAAAGCAACATCTTTGATCTATACGGCTAAGCGGCCAATATGACAAAGCTGTTTTTGCAAGAGGCATCCGGTGCGGAAAAGCTGTTTGTTGGTGGCACCGTTCTCATGAACTCCATGACCCATAACGATATGAAAGACAAGTTGTCTGGCAAGAACGTGCTCATCACCGCAGGTGCCCAAGGCATTGGGGAGGCCATAACCAAACATTTTATTGAACAAGGGGCCCATGTGGCCATAAATTATTTTTCAAGTGCCACCACAGCGAATGAATTGGTTCGCCATGCCCGGTCCAAAGGGCTCAAAGCGGTGGCCATTGGCGGTGACCTTACCACAGAGGCAGATGCCAATGCCTTGGTTAAAAAAACGGTGGACGTCTTGGGGGGTCTGGACATACTCATCAATAATGCCGGATCGCTGGTGGCACGCAAGATGCTGGCCGAAATGGAAACAACTTTTTGGCATAAGGTTATGGACATTAACCTAACCTCAATGATGTTGGTGACCCGTGCGGCCAGCCCCCATCTGGCAAAGAACAATACCAGCAGTATCGTTAACCTGGCTTCCCTGGCCGGACGTAAGGGAGGCCACCCTGGATCATTGGCATATTCCACCAGCAAAGGGGCCATTTTGACCTTTACCAGGGCCTTGGCCTCAGAATTGGGCCCTGAGGGCATACGGGTAAATGCCGTGGCGCCCGGACTCATATTGGGTACCTCTTTTCACAATACCCATACCACCAAGGCATCTGCCCAGGCAACCACGGCGGGTATTCCCATTAAGCGTGCCGGAAATCCCGATGACGTGGCTCGTGCGGTGGTTTACCTTGCTTCCGAGCACGATGGCTTTATCACCGGCGCAACCTTGGACATCAATGGTGGGGTGTACAACATGTAGTCATGCCCGTTCTTGTTTGAAATTCTGCCAAAGAAATTAAATATTTTTTTTGGCCTGTGAAAAAGAAATATAAGGCATGGCCCAGCTACGGGGTATTCTTATTTTGAAGTAGGGCGTAAAAAGAAACCGTTCATCGGCTGGTTTTCAACTGGAAAATCGTATTAAAACGGTCCAGCGTGTTTGTTGGTGCCCCAAAGATTGCGGGCTTTCTTCTATTTAGGCCAAAACAAGGCACTCCAAAGCGGTTCCTTCCCCGTAGTTTTCCAAATGACACACATTTTTCGCCTATAGGTTCAGGGTTCCCTGTCCTTTTCGGCACATTTCCCAGTACCGTTTGTCAATGGAAGAGATGAAAAGTGAACCCCATAATGCCTGGTATCACGTGCAGATCTTGGTAAAAAGGTCGTGTCTGCTTGAGCAGCTTATCATTTTTACGCATCGAAAAATGTTAATTCTTCATTTTTTTCGATAAAAATTTTCCATTAACAATCTAATAACATATATTTGGTTCACCAAACTGGTTAACCAATTTGGTGAACCATAATGGAAAACCAATTTAAAAGTGGTTTTTCGGCCAAAAATGATCAACAGGACAATCGCATTGAGATTGAATGAAGTGTATAACCGAATAGTAACTAAAACTCTAAATTTATGAAGATTACGTTCTTTAAAGGTCTGCTGGCACTGGGCGCATTTGTTTGCTTCGGTGCATCTTGGGCCCAGACGGTAAGCGGAACCGTTTCAGACGCAAGCGGGCCCTTGCCGGGCGCCACTGTTGTGGTAAAGGGTACCACAAACGGGACCCAGACCGATTTTGACGGTGTTTATGCACTGGATAATGTAGCGGGCACCTCCATTTTGGTGTTCAGTTACATTGGCTACAAGACGCAGGAAGTTCCTGTTAACGGACAGGCCACCATCAATGTGATGTTGGAAGAGGATAGCGCCCTTTTGGATGAAGTGGTGGTCATTGGCTACGGTACCCAGAAAAAATCTTCATTGACCGGTGCGGTGGCCAAGGTGGACGGCGGCGATATTGCGGCCATACAGGCACAGCGTGTGGATGAAGCACTTGCCGGAAAACTATCTGGTGTCTTGATACAGAACCAAGACGGTGCCCCGGGCGCAGACCCCAAGATTCAGATACGGGCGGCCTCCTCCATAAACGGGGATTCCAATCCTTTGATCGTGGTGGATGGCTATCCGATCTCCGGCAGTTTGGCCACGGTGAACCCCAATGACATTGAAAGCTTGGAGGTGTTAAAGGATGCCGCCTCTGCCGCCATCTATGGTTCCAGGGGAGCCAACGGTGTGGTCTTGGTCACCACAAAGAAGGGCAAGTCTGGCAAGGCCAGTTTTAGTTATAACACCTATACCAGTACTTCCAGTCGCTATCTTAGGGACAATATCATGACCACCTCCGGAGATTTCGCGGAAATCGCCCGCGCAAACATTGCCAACGGTACCTTTAATGTATCCGACTTAGATCCCCAGGTGGTGGACTACAGGCTCAATGGCTTTGCAAATTCACCGGATGTGGTGAGCGTGGAAGATTGGTTCTTTCGCAATGGGTCCAGCACCAGTCATGACTTTAGCATGAGCGGCGGAACGGATGATGTAAATTATTTTGCCTCGGTTGGATACCTGAATACGGATGGCGTGGTCATTACCCAGGGTTTCGAGAGGATGAACGCACGTTTGAACGTGGATGCCAAATTGGGCGATAAGTTCAGGACCGGTGTCAGTTTTAATGGTTTTATCTCCAGAAGGGACATTGTGGGCCATGATATGCGCGATCTGTTACGGGCCTACAGTGTGCACCCCATATACCATACAGATGCTTCCATTGCCTTTGTACAGCAATTGGACCAGGACGCTCAGGCCCTTGGTCTTGCCTCTTTTGACTCCGGTTTTAGGGGTGGTTCAGATGCGCCTTGGAACAGCAGCATATATACCTTGGAACCTGGCATGACCGCACAGGATTGGCATTACGGTAGGGCCGGTAATGGTATAGGGGGCTCGGGAGACGCTGGCCCGGCCACCAAATTGGACAATACCGATCGCTATCAAAAAACCTTTTTTGGCAATCTTACCTCCTATCTACAATATGAGATCATTGACGGCCTTAACATCAAAACAGTGTTGGGGGGCGATATGAGGGATACGGAAGATTATTTCTGGAGAGGGCTGGAATTTGATTCCAGGGCCCGCAGTACCCAGACCGCCTTAGATCAGACCAATGTAAAAAGGTCTTCCATCTTGAGCGAGACCACCTTGAATTTTGCCAAGGTCATAGGAAAGCATGACATCTCTGTGGTGGCAGGTTTGGAGTATCAGAACTTTTTCATTGAGGGTATCTCATTGCAAGGGTCTAACGTGCCCTTTGGGGACATCATCAACTTCAACCTTTTGGAGCAGGCAGACATTGCCGTTTCCGAACGGGACGAGACCATTGCCAGAAGAAGTGTTTTTGGCAGGGTCAACTACGCTTATGACAATCGTTATTTGTTCAGTGCCTCGGTGAGGAGGGACGGTGATTCCCGTTTTGGGGCCAACAACAAATTTGAGACCTTTCCCGCATTGTCCGTGGGGTGGAACGTTCACAATGAGTCTTTTTGGAATTCTGATGCGCTCAGTCTAATGAAGCTCAGATTCAGTACGGGCTCCTTGGGCACCACCTCGGATTTGGGCGCCTATAATTCCCTGAGCCTATTGAATCCAAGAGCCACTATTTTTGGGAACGGCTTCTTGATCCCTTCGGATGTGGCCAATGATGACCTCACCTGGCAAACCAACACGGAAACCAACTACGGTCTGGATTTGGGGTTTGTAAAAAACCGGTTTAGATTCAGTGCGGATTACTATACATCGGACATCGAGGATATCTTGATCAACCAAAGTGTTTCCGAGGTGTTGGGAACCACCTCCATAAGATTGAACTCCGGTGATGTGAGAAGCTCGGGTGTGGAACTGGAACTTTCCGGTGCCTTGATCAGGAAGAACGATTTTACTTGGAATTTTGGCGCCAACTTCTCTACCGTAAGAACAGAGATCACCGATTTGGGCGGTTTGGATGAGCTGCCACAGACCATTTACGGCCAAAGCGGCAGGGGTCCGGTGTTCAGGAATTATGTAGGTGGCGAAATCGGTGAAATGTGGGGCATTGAAACCACCGGTGAGGTAGAGATGGAGTATCTGTCCAACCCCATTGAATTCCCAGATCAAGAAAGTGGCTGGAGCTATGCCGTTGATCAAAACGGTGATGGTGTCATTGATCGGACAAGAACTGTGGAAGAAGGCGGCGATTTGGTAAAAATTGGCCAAAACACACCAGATTTTTATTGGGGCTTCAACAGCAACATAAGAGTGAAGGATTTTGATATGTCCTTCCAATTTCAAGGAGCCCAGGGCGGAGAAGTTTATAACATCGACCCCCTTTATTACGGTTCCCAGTGGGGCAGGGGCCTAAGGGATGCCTTTGATGCGGATGGCAACGGTCTTGCGGACAACAACGGACAGCCCTTTGTTAGGAACAGGGACCAAACAGATGCCATGATACAGGATGCTTCCTACATTGCCCTGAGAAACCTTACCATTGGCTATACGGTAGATCCGGAG
Source organism: Maribacter aquimarinus (assembly GCF_047345505.1). Classification (NCBI taxonomy): domain Bacteria; kingdom Pseudomonadati; phylum Bacteroidota; class Flavobacteriia; order Flavobacteriales; family Flavobacteriaceae; genus Maribacter; species Maribacter aquimarinus. The sequence goes on from NZ_JBLFEO010000014.1 coordinate 8,966, forward strand.
TTGGTCAATAAAATTGGTCTGGGGTCTGCACGGGTCTATCTGGCGGCCACAAACTTATTGTATCTGTGGGGAGATGATTATACTTCTTATAACCCAGAGGGGGTGGAAACCACCAACCCAGGCTATTTGGGCCCCACAACCTTTGGGGTGCAGGTGGGGGCCAGCCCGATCGTGAGAAGCTTTACATTGGGTTTAAATCTTAATTTCTAACAGTAAAAAGATGAAAACAGTTTATAGAATAACACTAGGATTATTGCTGGTACTTACAGCATGCGACAACGATTTGGACCAAGTTCCGCCCAATATCGCCAGTGCAGACTCATTGGAAGACTTTTCCGGTGTGCTCAACGCCGCATACTATTATCAATTGGGTTCGGTTACGCCCATTGCGGTAATGGGAGATTTTAGGGCGGACAACGCCTTTATGTTCGAGGCCCCTTTTACGGAGTTTGATGAGTTTGACGCCGATTTGCCGGTGATGGAAGATCAGTTTTTTGGACCTTTTTACACGGCACTGTACAAATCAATATTGAGTGCCAACAACGTTATAGAGAATTCCAACGATGCCTGTGATGTGGCAGAGGCCAAGTTTTTAAGGGCATTGTCTTACTTTAAATTGGTGCAGGTCTTTGGCGATGTGACCATTAATCTCGCGGTTAGGCCCTCGCCAGAAGACACGTCCGTCTTGGCAAGACAGCCTGCGGCAGAGGTGTACAATACCGTGATCATTCCAGATTTGCAGGATGCCGTGGCCGCTTTGGACACCGAAATAGTCAACGGGAGGGCCTCAAGATGGGCAGCACAGGCATTATTGGGCAAAGTGTACCTTTTTACGGGCAACTTTGGTGCTGCGGAGACCCAACTGGGAGCCGTGGTCAGTGGAGCAAGTAGTGCAGGGATTGAACTTCAGGAGAACTTTGAGGATATTTTTGGAGAGGAAAACGATTTGAATTCAGAAATCATTTTTGCCACCCAAGTATCCAGTTCCATCGTGGACGAGTACGGTTTCTCGGAATTTTGGTCTTGGTCCGGCGGCTTGGATACCAAATCCCTGGAGCCTTTGGACCCCGATCTCATTGCTGCCTTTGATGCCAGTCCGGGAGATTTGAGACGGGCCGTGACCATTGATGAGGCCATATTGGCCTCCCCAAAATTTCCACAGACCAACGGACCAGAACATGATTGGATCGAAATTCGATTGGCCGATGTGATTTTAATGTATGCCGAGGCATTGAACGAAAACGGCGATACGGCCGGAGCTTTGGTGGAGCTCAATAAAATAAGGGAAAGGGCCGGTTTGGCAAATTCTGTTGCCACCACCCCGGCCGAGGTAAGACAGGCCATTCTGGACGAAAGAAGATTGGAACTGGCCTTTGAGGGGCAGCGCTGGTTTGATCTGGTGAGAACGGGTACGGTCGATGCCGAAATGGGAGAGGCCATAAACCCCAACTATTACCTGTTTCCGGTGCCCATTTCAGAAATATTGGCAACAGATGGGGTCGTCACCCAAAATCCGGGATATTAAGCAAGGTTTTACGCCCAGGAAAAAAGTGGCACCTTGTGTCAAAAGTGAGAAAAAGTTTTAAAGGAATTGGTTTGAGTGAGTTGAAAATGGTTTTGCTGGTTCTCTTAACGGGAACCAGTAAAACAACTCAAATCTGTACAATAAAACCCATTAAATGAACGGTATGAGTCCTAGTTTCTTTTATGCTAACCAGAATTTCAGTAATTTTAACAAACCAATCTGGTTAACCAATTAACACGCAAAGATGAAATTAGAGCTCCTCACAAAAAATGAAAATAAGGATATTCAACATAACATTATCGCCAAAATAAGGGACTTGATAAATTATAAGAATTTGGAACCTGGGGACAAGCTCCCTTCGGAAAGGATGTTGTCCGAGAAGTTTGAAGTGAGCAGAACCAATGTGAGGGAGGCCATCCAGAAATTGGAGTTTTACGGTATCTTGAAATCCAAACCGCAAAGCGGCACCTTTGTGGCAGATATAGGGCAAATAGCAATGAACGGGATGATGGAAGATATTTTGAGATTGGAGGATCCCGATTTTAAATCCTTGGTGGAAACCCGGATCTTATTGGAGCTTAAAACGGTGAAGTTGGCCGCACAAAGACGGGGGCCGGAAGACTTGGTGAGGATGGAGAAAGCCCTTTTGGCCTATAGTGATAAAGTGAACAAAGGTGAGGATGCGGTGCAGGAAGATCTACTTTTTCATTTGGCCATTGCAAAGGCAAGCGGAAACAGCACCATGAACACCTTTATGTTGATCATAACCCCAGAGATCATCACCAACTTTGAAAAGTACCATGTTTGTGATAAGGGCATGGCCTTTATGGGCGAGCAAGAACACCAGGACATATTTGATGCCATAAAAGCGCAAAATCCTGCCTTGGCAAAGGAAAAGATGAAAATACACTTTAGGGCACTTTATCAATATTGTTATAACATCTGATTTTAAAAGTTTGGGAACTCCGGTCATTTCCATACTTCCTTAAAAAGAGCTTGGAGCGTTTGGAAGCATTTATGGGGTTCAATGTGGTCAGGGGATTTTGTTGAGCATTCAAAAAGGATTTTACCAAATTCTTGGTCAATTTTTTTTTAGGGCAGTTTGTCCTACTGGGATTGTTGTGTCCACATTTAAATAAAAAGTAGTGACGATGAAACTAAACGGATTAAGATGGTGGGTCATTGGGCTTATAGCCCTGGCCACGGTAATAAATTATATAGACAGGCAAGCTTTGCCCGTCTTATGGCCCGATATCGCGGAAGAATTATATCCCGAGAAATCGGCCGATGAACGCAAGGGCATCTTTGCCATAATTTCCACGGTGTTTATTTTTTCCTATGCTTTTGGCCAAGCCATTTTCGGGAAGATTTTTGACAAGGTGGGCACTAGAATCGGATTTGCGCTCTCCATAGGCTTTTGGTCTTTGGCCACCGCCTTGCATGCCTTGGCCAAAGGGGTGGTTAGCCTCAGTATCTTTCGTGCGCTCTTGGGAGTTTCTGAAGCCGGTAACTGGCCGGGTGCGGCCAAAGGGAATGCAGAGTGGTTTCCAACAAAAGAACGGGCGTTTGCCCAGGGATTGTTCAATTCAGGGGCCGCCATTGGGGGCATTGTGGCATTTCCCGTGCTGGGAATGCTATCTGTCTATCTGGATTGGCACTGGATTTTTATCTTGGTGGGCGCCCTGGGACTTTTATGGCTCATACCTTGGTGGATCATTGTAAAATCACCGCCCAAGGATCATCCCTGGATAACCGAGGAGGAACGGGAGTACATCCTAACCGGTCAGAAGAACCAGGATTTGGATAAGGGTGGGGAGTTTGATGATGGTTATAATCCCGAAACCGGTAAGATGCTGAGGCATAAAGAAAGTTGGGGCGTTATCTTGGCCTCAGCAGCTTTGGATCCCATTTGGTGGTTGTTCATTTTTTGGATTCCCATTTACCTAAATGAGGTGTACGGTATGGATGTCAAGTCCATAGGCTTTTATGCATGGGTGCCCTATGTGGGGGCAATGTTCGGGGCCTGGTTCGGTGGGCTCCTGGCCCAAAATCGCATCAAGGTGGGCTGGTCGGTGAACAGGACGCGCAAGTTTGTCATTTCCTTGGGCTGTTTGATCATGTTGCCCACATTGATCGCCATGGCCAATCCCGGAGGACCCGAGACGGCGGTGCTTTTAATGGCCATTATCCTTTTCGGTTTCCAGACGGCCATAGGCAATGTACAGACCCTTCCCAGTGACCTTTTTGGAGGAAAAACCGTGGGTACCCTATCTGGGTTTGCGGGTACCGCCGCCAAGTTGGGCGCCTTTGGCCTAACGGCCTTGGTGCCATGGCTCACCTCGGGAGGCAATTACACCCCGGCATTTATCATTGGCGCCGCACTGGCCATCATTACCATGGCAAGTGTTTGGTTGCTTATTCCCAACATTGAACCCTTGACAGAACGGCACAAATAGAAACAACACCATTTAATTAGATATAATATGAGCAATAAAGGAAAAGTAGCCATAGTTACCGGCGCAACCGGTGGTATCGGTTTTGAAGTGGCCAAGAGATTGGGCAAGGACGGATATAGCGTAATCTTAAACGGCATTGATGATGAGGCCGGGGCCAAAAGAGTGGAAGAACTCAAGTCAGAGAACATCACGGCAGAATATAGGGGGTTTGATGTTACCAACGAAGAGGCCGTGGACACCAACATCAAGGGCATAGGGAACAAATACGGAAAAATTGATGTATTGGTGAACAACGCCGGTGGTCTGGGCGGAAGATCTCGTTTTGAGGAAATGACCACAGCGTTTTACCGAAAGGTAATGGCCTTGAACCTGGATTCCGTTTTCTTCGCTTCAAGAGCCGCCATCCCCTTTCTTAAGGAAGGCGAGCATCCCACCATCATTAACTATACCTCAAACGCAGGGTGGACGGCTGGTGGACCCGGAGCAGGTATCTACGGAACGTCCAAAGCCGGTGTGCATGCCATTACCAGGGCCTTGGCCAAAGATTTGGCAGAGTATGGCATTAGGGTCAATGCGGTTTCCCCCGGGACCATAGATACGCCTTTCCACGCACAGATAAAATCTACCAAACCAGAAGTTTTTGCCTCATGGGCAAACAATATTATGTTGGGCAGGTTGGGCCAGCCGGAAGATGTTGCCGGCGTTATCTCTTTCTTGGCAAGTAAAGATGCCTCTTTTATAACGGCAGAAACCATCCAAATAGGTGGTGGCCAGGCTTTGGGTATTTAAAACAAATGATTTTATGGTGCTTTTTGCTGTGTGGGTGTCTATGTGACTAACCAAACCTGCATGGCAAAAAGTATTCTTTTAGAAATGTGAATTAGATGAAACGAGCATTGAGAAATTGCTAAAGCTACTTCCCAAAAGACGATGCTTAAATTCTTAATGCGGAGCGTTGCGGTTGTCCCGCACTTAAGGAATCCTCAATTTTCAATTCGCTTGTTTTTTGATAATGAATAAGATTTAAACATATGGAATGAGCCATGACAATGCTGGATACCAACCGAAATGTTGATTGGCGAATTATACCCGCCTGAACCGTAACGGGCAGGTCTGACCTTAAAAAACAAATAAATAGCAAGAGATGAAAAAAGTAGTGACCTTCGGGGAGATTATGCTGCGTTTGGCGCCCCCGGGATATCTTAGGTTTTCCCAAACCAATAGTTTTGATGTTGTATATGGCGGTGGCGAAAGCAACGTTGCGGTCTCCCTTGCCAATTATGGCGTGCCCGTGGATTTTGTGACACGCCTTCCCAAAAACGATATCGGGGAATGTGCCTTGATGGAGATGCGAAAGAGAGGGGTAAATACCCAGAATGTTATTTTCGGGGGAGACCGGCTCGGCATTTACTTTTTGGAGACGGGAGCGGTGAGCAGGGGAAGTAAAGTGGTCTATGACCGGGCGCATTCAGCGATCTGTGAAATAGAACCGGGAATGATCGATTGGGAAAAAGTCTTTGACGGTGCCGGATGGTTTCATTGGACCGGAATTACACCGGCCATATCCCAAGGTGCGGCAGACGCTTGTTTAGAGGCTTTAAAAGTGGCCAGTGAAATGGGTGTTACCATCTCAACGGATCTCAATTACCGGGCCAAACTATGGAATTACGGCGGGGACCGTGAGGCCATTATGACCGAGCTTACGAGCTATTGTGACATTATTTTGGGCAACGAGGAAGATGCCGAAAAGCACTTTGGTATCCACCCAGAGGGCTTGGATGTGCACAAGCACGGGACCGAGGTAAAAGCAGAAGCCTTTTTATCGGTCTGTAGGCAGATGATGGCAAAATTCCCCAAGGCCAAGAAAGTGATTACCACTTTGAGAGGCTCTATTTCCGCATCGCACAATACATGGGCGGGGGTGCTTTATGACGGTGATAAAATGTACAAAACCCGCCAATACCAGATTACCGATATCGTTGACCGGGTAGGTGGTGGCGATTCCTTTATGGGCGGACTCATTTACGGCTTGTTGAAATATCCGGAAGACGACCAGAACGCATTGGATTTTGCGGTTGCGGCATCCTGCTTAAAGCACACCATAAAGGGCGATGCCAACTTGGTAACCGTTGAAGAGGTGAACAAACTAATGGGCGGTGACGCCTCCGGCAGGGTGGCAAGATAGCTATGGCACAATATTCCAGAATAGAGGTGGCAACGGTAATGAAGGAAACTGGAATGGTTCCTCTGTTTTACCATCCAGATGTTGATCTGGGAAAAAAAGTGCTCAAAGCATGTTATAATGGCGGGGCGCGCTTAATGGAGTTTACGGCACGTGGCGATTTTGCTTTTGAAGTATTCTTGGAGCTCAACAAATATGCCATCAAAGAACTTCCGGGAATGATCATTGGGGTCGGTTCCATAACCGATGCCGCCGCGGCCTCCATTTTTATGCAAATGGGCGCAAACTTTATTGTTACCCCGTCCCTGAGGGAAGACATTGCGATCGCTTGTAATCGCAGAAAGGTGTTATGGTCCCCTGGCTGTGGCTCACTGTCAGAAATCAATAGGGCCGAGGAACTGGGCTGTGAAATCGTTAAGTTGTTTCCGGGGGATGTTTATGGCCCAGGTTTCGTGAAAGGGATCAAGGGGCCGCAACCATGGACCAGCGTAATGCCCACGGGTGGGGTAAGTACGGCTGAAGAAAACCTCAGGGCGTGGTTCAATGCCGGGGTTACCTGCGTAGGAATGGGGTCAAAATTGATAAGTCAGGACATATTGGCAAGAAAAGACTTTGAGGGCCTGGAAACTTTGGTTCGAAGAACCTTGGGAACAATTTTAAAGTTAAAAAACTAGCCTTATGGAAACACCCAGGGCAAGTGCTTCGGTTCTTAAAAGGTTCATTGCAATGGTACTTGCCTTTGGCCCGGGTATTTTTGCTATAGGGTACACCATTGGCACAGGCAGTGTAACCTCCATGATCGTTGCAGGAAGTACCTACGGCATGCAGTTGCTGTGGGTGCTCTTGTTGAGCTGTATTTTCTCTGGTCTTTTGATGTACGTTTATGGCAACTACGCCTTAATCTCCGGAGAAACGGCATTGTACAGTTTTAAAAAGCACATCAAAGGCGGAAAAATTCTTGCTATTTTAATCATTATCGGTATTTCATTCGGTCAATGGAATTCCCTAATGGGTATTTTGGGAATTTCCTCAAACATCATTTATGAAATTCTTCTCATTTACTTTCCACATTTGGAAGGGTTTAGATATGAGACGGTTTTATTCGTGGCCATTATGGTGATCGCTGCCATGTACGCTCTTTTATTGGTGGGTAAGTACACCTTTTTTGAAAAAATCTTGGTTCTTTTCGTTACCATAATGGGATTGTCCTTTTTAGTGTCCCTTTTTATGGTGTACCCTTTGCCGATCGAAGTTGTTCAGGGGTTAGTGCCTTCCATTCCCGAGGTAGAAGGGGGGCAGATGATGGTTGCCGCCTTTGTGGGAACCACCATGGCCGCGGCCACCTTTTTATCCAGACCCCTTTTTGTAAAAGGAAAGGGTTGGACCATTAAAAACGTAAAACAACAAAAGAAGGATGCCATTGCGGCCGCTTGCCTGGTGTTTGTGATCAGCGCCTCGGTTATGGCGGTGGCCAGCGGAGCCTTGTTCCATCAAGGGCAACCCGTGACCAAAGTTTTGGATATGGTGCATACCTTGGAACCTGTAGCCGGCAAATTTGCCCTGACCCTTTTCTTTTTTGGCACCTTGAGTGCCGGACTTTCCTCTATTTTCCCCTGCTTGCTCATTGCGCCCATCTTAGTGGCAGATTATCAATCCGGGGAATTGGATACGAGCTCCAAGCAATTTAGAACCATTACGTTCCTTGCCTGTCTGTTCGCTTTGATCGTTCCCGTTTTTGGCGCCAACCCCATTGAGATGCAAATTGTTTCCCAGGTGTTTAACGTATTTGTGCTACCGGTCGTTATCATGGGCATACTGTTGCTCATTAACAACAAAAGAACAATGGGGGAGAACACAACGGGTCTCTGGGTCAATTTGGGGTTGGTAACCGCGCTGTTCTTTGCCTGTGTCATTTCCTTTAATGGGCTATTGGCACTTGTAGATTATTTTTAAACCCAAGTTGTTCACTAGACTTTTGTCAAAAGGGGGTATCCCGTGTGTTCGGGACCAATAAAATCAAGACTTTAGCCATTGACGCGCCCGCCCGAACCTGCTTTTCGGTACGGGCGGGCCTGCCCGAACGTACTTTTGGGTACGGGCGGGCCTGCCCGAACGTGCTTTTCGGTACGGGCAGGTAGCCATCGCTGCGGTGAGTGGGCAAAACACAGTGCAACGATCGGTCTTGCGGGCATGTGCAGCTGTAACAGAATTCCTGTCGTTACATCTGGGTTAAGGGTTTTCCACGGTATAGGTCGGCGCAACAGGGGCTATACCGCCATATGGAGTTGGTTTGCGGCACCCCATTCCCCAATGACGGCCATCACCTCATCATTTGCCTGCCTATTCCTTTTCCCGGCAATCTGTACGATCGCTTTTCCGCGCACCTCTATGGTAAACCATGGTTTTTTTATATTGCCCCTTACCCGGCTTAGACTGAATATGTGCGCGTAACCCTCCTGACAGCTTTTGGCATAGCCAAAAACACAGTGGTGCAGATTCTTACTTTCCTCGAGCAGTCGCTTTCCATCGGTGATTTCTTCGATGATGTACGAAAACGGGTCCTTTACGCACAACCACTTTTCAATGGCCATGGGCTCCCAGGTATAACTTACATATTCCGGGCGGTAGGTGAAGTTCATCTCCCAGTCTCCCAGGGCCCGTTGCACGGAGGCAAATGTCCTTCCCTTTAGGCTGTAGGCCAAGGGCACCTCACAAAAATACCGTTGGGCCTCAAAAAAATCGATATGGTGCGAAAAGACGTACGCTTCCTCCAGCGCTTCCCGGTTGTTGGCAAGGAATCTGAAAACACTTTGCCAGAAAACAACATCGTTTTCGAACGTGGCAAATTGGTCCTTGAAGATCTTACTGGCATCCAACATTCGGTTCAATGTGGTAAAATCATTTGGACGCTCTTTGAGAACCCTTGCGGCCATGACAAAGCGCTCCAAGATATGATCCTTGGCATCTGGCAACCGGATCACATTTTTTTGGAGAAGGGCATTTTCTGCTTTGGTGAGCTTTAAATGGGCGGGAAAAATGCTGCGTAGGCGCTGCCCGTCCAATATCTGTACAATGGTTCTGTAAACCTGATAGTTGCCCATGACCAGGTATGGAAACAAAAAGGTGGGTAACCTAACCTGCACAAAAAGATGGTGCAACAATTGGTCAAGGCTTTTGTGAAAGACGGTAAGGATACCGCGCTCCCCATAGCGTACCATCTCTTTTTTTAATGATCGTGCACCAAGATCCGGACGCTCGGAGAGGATAAACAGGTTCATTAAAAGGTACCTTGCATCCAGATGGCCACCCAACGGAATTCCGAATCCCAAAAAATCTTGGAGCAGGCGCAGGCTTATCTCAAATTGGTGCTGCGTCTGTCTTCTTATGGGGGTATCGCTCTGAAATGCCCACAAAATGGCCAATACCAAGGGCTTGTAACTTATGTGATAAGCACCAATGGCCCCATTGAGCCCCTGGAGCCAACAAAGCAATCGGTTTATGATGGTGGTGTCGGACCATAGCAACAATTGGCTTAAACCATATTCCAGATCCGGTTCGTGTTCCAGCACTTCCCCTACGGTTTGGAGTTGGTTTTCGTTCAGCAGCGTCTTCGCTTCCCGGGAATGGTGCCACACAGGCCCCTGTTGTTCAAAGTACTTCATTTACGCCTCACATAGTTCCTAAATTGCGCGCACATCGTATTACCATCGCAAGTACATCAAGTTCACTATGGCCCGGTGAGGCCTTCTTGGGTTCCCTGCCTTGCAGCCGTATTTGGATTTCCGGGCGCTATCGGCAAATTATGATATTTTGTTGATTTTGCTTTGGGAATTTCGTGAAGCTATCAACCAAAACAAGCAAATCTTCCTCGTTGTTCAGGGCGTATGATACTTTTTACCTTTTCCACTGGGTTTTAAGGCCCTCCGTCCATTTATCCTAATCTTTTGGAATGATGCGGCCTAAAACCCTGGATATCAACAATGTTGCCCAAGCACGCTTGGAAAGACAATTCCATCGCCTCGAAAAAGCAGGATGGATGTAATGGCTTGTTCAAGGTTTGGTCTTGCGGTTTGTATGGTGCACGGGTCAACCATGCAGCATCAGTGCCCTTCTGTTTACAATGGTGCGCTTTCTTTTCTGTTGTGCTGTTCGTGGGCTTGGATAATGCTAAGCACTTGCGTAAGGTAACCCAAGAATCGGGAATCCTTAATACACCCAGGGAGCATCAAGGACCTATTGACCAAGGAGCCAAAGCCCCCAAGGTTCCGCAACGCTTACCTCTTTGGTCTGGCTTTGCGCGCCACCAAAACCATTGGGCCCAATTTAAAAAAATCAGTAACTTGCCCATAGCTTATAATCAGGTCAAGGTATCCTTTTCCCCGACGTTTTATGGGGCAGTGCACCAAGGCCCAATTCACGGCCCGTAAATGGCGGCCCAAAGCAAAGACAAAAGTGGCCAGGGCATACCCATAACGACCGTTTAACAAGAAAAAGCAATGAACCCCAACAGAAGAAATTTCCTTAAAAAAACCTCTTTTGCCAGTGCCGGCCTGGCCATGGCCCCCACGGTGATGAATGCCGGTTTGTTCGGCAATGCCCGGCCCTCCAGTGCCCGCTATATGGGCGGTTTCGCGGCTCCCAAAATGGATACGGTGCGGTTTGCCCTCATTGGTGTGGGCGCCCGCGGTTCCGGCCATGCCAGGCAGATCGCTTCCATTGAGGGAACCGAGATCGTGGCCATTTCCGATCTCTATGACGATCTTGCCAAAAAATCCAAGGAAGCCTGTGCCGAACGGGGAAAAGGGGAGCGGCACCAAAAAATAAAACTATATACGGACGGGGAGAACGACTGGAAGAAGATGTTGAGGCGCGAAAAGCCGGACGCCGTGATCATTTCCACCCCTTGGAAACTGCACGCCCCAATGGCCATCGCGACCATGAACGCGGGTGCCCATGCCTTCGTGGAGGTGCCCCTGGCGCTTACCCTACAAGAAATGTGGGCCTTGGTGGATGTGTCCGAAAAGACCCAGAAGCATTGCATGATGATGGAGAACGTGAACTACGGCAGGGAAGAGCTCTTGTACCTGAACATGTGCCGACAGGGGGTGATCGGGGAACTTCTGCACGGGGAGGCCTCTTATATTCACGAACTTCGGTTTCAGATGAAGGAAGAAGAACGGGGCACCGGTTCTTGGCGAACACCGCACTACGCGCATAGAAATGGTAATCTGTACCCTACCCATGGTCTGGGGCCCGTGGCCCAGTACATGAACATTGCCAGGGGAGAGGACACCTTTGCCTTTATGAACTCTTTCTCTTCCCTGGCCCGGGGGCGGCAGCTGTATGCGGAGAAAAATTATCCGGCGGACCACAAATGGAATGCCTTGGAATACAAGGGGGGAGACATAAATACCTCCATCATAAAAACGGAAATGGGGCGCACCATAATGGTCCAATGGGACGAGACCAGCCCAAGGCCCTATTCCAGGCACAATCTCATCCAAGGCACCAAAGGAACCTTGACCGGTTTCCCCACCCGCATTGCCCTGGAGGGTGGGGTGGAAGGCATTACCAAGGACCACCACAGCTGGGCACAGGGAGAGGCACTACAGGCCGTTTTTGAAAAGTACGAACACCCCCTCTACAAACGGTTGGGCGCCCTGGCCACCAAAATGGGCGGTCATGGCGGTATGGACTTTATGATGCTCTACCGCATGGTGGAGTGCCTGCGCAAGGGAGAACCCTTGGACCAAAACGTTTACGAAGGTTGTCTGTGGAGCGCCGTTACGCCCTTGAGCGAAGCCTCCGTGGCCGCCAACGGGGCTCCGCAACAGTTCCCCGATTTTACCAGAGGGGCCTGGAAAACCACCGAAGCCTTGGCCATTGTTCCCTGAGCAAGGATGCGGGGAAATGGGGTGGAAGCATGGTTTGCACAAAGGTTGGTCGTGGTTCAACGTCCTGGTTCAGGGGAGGGCCACGGGAACCGAAGGAAGTAACCCGCCTGCTCCAAATAGGGGCCTGCCGCGTGTTTCCCCGTGAAGGTATTTCCTTTAAAACGTATATCTTACCCCGGCCGTGATCACCAATTGGTTAAAGGAACTCAGGGTGTACTTTAACTGAGCAAAAGGCGTTATGCTACTGCTAATGTCAAAATCGGCACCTCCCCCAAGGTTAAAACCTAGGTTGGAGGCAGAGGAACCAACCCCAGCAAAACCAAGGGACGGAATGGATACAATGGACAGGTTGAGCCCGGCCAGTCCGTAAAATTTGGTTACGCCCCCATCTACAAAGTAATAGTTGCCGTTGGCGTTTATCTCATACCAATTAAGGTTGAAACCGTTACCGCCGGACCGTGGAAAATAATAGATAAAATCCGGAGCAATGGCCCATTTTTCATTGATAAAGTACTGTCCGTTAACAGTGATCCCGGCCGTGTTCACATTCGTGCCAAAGGCAAGTCCGGCACCGGCCGTTATCTGGGAAAGGGTCTTCTGGCTGCCTAGAAAAAGGGCAAAAAAGAACAGGGTGCAAATGATGTTTTTTGTTTTCATAAGGTTGTTTTTAAATGATTTATAGAATTGATTACTCTTGGTTTCGTGGGTTAAAATGATATTCTGGGGTAAAATTTTTGGATTTCCGGACAAGATTGATGGATGTGTTTTTCTGCTTCCGAGGATGTACGTTCTTCCCAAAACCGACCTAGACATTTGTTGTGCCCAAAAAAACTGGGCTTGGTCAATCAAAGGGATGTCTATCCGCTTGACGCGATACCCTAAAAAGGACAACCAACTGAAAGTCCGGCATTGGGCCCGCCCCGATCATTGCTCCATTTGGGCCTTGCGGATGTTGCCCAGAACAAATAGAATCGCATTGCATAAAAGTGACCGGTTCGGGTTTGGGAAAGTCAACTCGCCATCGTTTCGTTATATGGATTTGAACCACGCTTGATATTTTTCGCCCAAAAACGGCACGGGCTTTTCTTTTTGGTTGATGGCGTTCATCAGGCCCATGATCCACATATAGAGCAGGACAAATATGCCAATGATGTTGATGACCCATCCCAAAATGGGAACAAGACCGATAACTCCCAGTGCAAGCCCGGTGGCACAAAGCCCCAGAGATTGGCGAAGATGGTAACTCGCAAAAGGCAGTTTCTTTTCGTTGTTCATTACCAAAGCAATGACCAGACCAATGAGGGTAATGTAACCAATGACCGCTATTTTCTTCGCTTCCTCGTTTACGGCCACCGTTTCGTCAGTGCCCAAATTTGTTTTTGTTGTTTCCATTTGTATCGTATGTTAAAGTTTATTGTTGGGTCTTACCCATTTAGTGAAGTTGACGTGTTTCCCCCTTTTTTCACGGGGTCATTCCGCCAACTCGGCCAAGGCCCCCAAATTCAGTTTTTCGGTCAGTTCCCAGGTTTCTGCCACGTTTATGTCCGTGGCATTGACCGTTACCAAAAACCTTTCTCGGTAGGCGAACAGCAATTGGGTGTCGTTCAATTTTTTCTTATAGGTCTGTTGGGCTTTTATGCCACCCACCTCCACTGTTTGCTGGTGTTCGTACTCGTCTTCGCTCTCCATTTCAAAATTGCCCAAGAGACCGTAACTGGCAGACATCATGCTACCGGTTGGGCCGGCACCGTCAATGACCATGACGTTGAATTTCTTTTTCTCTTCTGATGCCTTATAGGTCCCCTCTACGGAATTTACCTTGTACATGCCCGCTTGGCCCACCTTGAAGCCGGTGCGTTCCATGCCATCCAGGTTTTCTGGGAGCCAGGCTTTGAGCTGTTCATTGGTCAAGGGCACGGCTTCTCTTAGCTTTTCTACGCGGCTAGAGGCCTTTTGGGCCTCTTTGACCAGCGTAGAGGCGTTGGACACACCTTCCTTTGCGGTTTTCAGCTTTTCCTTTACCTCGCCCACACAGGCCATAAGTACAAGTGCAGAAAGTAAGGGAAGCGCTATGTTTATTACTTTTTTCATGGTCTTAAGGTTTTTACATTATGCCCGCCCAATTCCTGTTTTTAAAATTGGCCCACGGCTGGTGGGGATGGTTCCGGGGTTCGTCCTGTGGTTTCGTGGGTAAGGGCCGGGGACCATCCCCGGCACCCCTTTGGTTTAAGCGGAAATTGACTAGTCGCAACCCTCCCGGTCCACCTCGGCTTTGGCTTCGTTGATGGAGGCGTTTATCTCGGCCCTACTGATGGTGGGCACGCAATCCACGATTGACCTAAGGGCGTCCAAGTAATTTTTGGCCGCCGTTTTGTAACTGGCGCAATTGGCCGGGGTAGGGGTTTCGTTGTAAACCGATACGGCATTCGCATACACTTCCAGTTCAGCGGCATAGCGTTCCGCCCAATTTCCACCGAAACAGTTTTCCACCGTATCCTCGGCATCATCCTTGCCGCATCCTGATGAAAAGCTTAGGAGCACAGCAAAGCAGCCCATGGATAAAATATTTGTTTTGATTCTTCCGATTGTTTTCATGATTTCCATTTTTTAATTGTGTATTACTTGGTTATTGATTCTTATTTCTTCATTGAAAAGGATAATTTTCTACGGATCTCAGCGGGCTTTTTTATGGGAGCACCAATAAACGTTCTAGGTGCCGTTTGTACCACTGCAAGCCCATTGGCCCTTATGGCCTACTGCCGCTGCAAGGCTTTCTGAAAGCTGAAATCGTATTCCGATATGGCTATGGTCATCGGCTCTTCTTCCAGGGCCACGCAGGTGATCGTTGCATTGTGCTTCTTTTTGCGCTTGTGCACCATTTGCATCTCCATCATCAAATTTTCCTTGCCCAGCTTGTCCATCCATTTGGGGTTAAAGCCTTTGGGCATCCGTTTCAGTTCTTGGGCCGTAACCTTGTTCATGCTCACCGGGGTATCAAAGGCCACGTACATGGTCATCGTCATATCATCGTTCTCTATACGATAGCCATGACAGGTATGGCCCAATATCTTTTTGGTGCCTATTTCCTTGAATTCCATGTCCCCCATTTCGTTCTGTGCCGCTTCCGAATCAAGGGTGCCATTGTCCATGGCCATAACTTGGCCAGCCTTGTTTCCCTGCATCTCCATTAGTATGGCAACCACTCCACGTTGTTGGTCCATGACCGTTAACATACCGCCCATCATGGTCTGCTGTTCCATTTCCATTCTGCTGGCAAAATCGGTACCGTTGGGCCTAAGGTGGTAATGGATGTCCATCGTGCCCTCTTCGTGCTCCATCCGCAGGGTATAGCGCCAATTGTAGGCATAACTTGCGGGCAATACCGAGGGATCTACCGCACCGCCAAATCCGTCGGTGCTCATCATTCCTTCCATGGCTTTCTCGGCGGCGGAGTTAAAGACAGCCCTTTCGGCACCTTTGGCAATTTTTTTAAGAAACTGTGCGTTTGCGCTACTTGCCAAAAGGCATAGTGCCATTGCTGTTATCGTTGTGATTTTCATATCGGTGTTCTTATGGTTGTTCTTTTATTTTTTTAATAGTCTTGGTCTTTGTTCCAAAGGGTGTTGTTTTTTGTGGAGGACGTGGTGTCCCGGCTCTTTTGCATTGCCGCCCAGGGCCACTTCTGCCCGCGTACTATAACTTCACGAACTCCACCCTGCGGTTGTTCGCCTTGCCTTCGGGGGTGGAATTATCGGAGACCGGTACGCCCTCGCCCATGCCCTTTACCTGAAATCGGGAACTGTCTATTCCAGCGTTTGCCAGGGCCTCCTTTACGGCAGCCGCCCGTTTTTCCGAAAGTTCCAGGTTGTGTTTTTCATCGCCGTCACTATCGGTATGGCCTTCTATGCGGAACTTTAGATCGGGATGCGCTTGCATCATGTTCGCCACTTCGTTGATCACGCCCATGGAACTTGGTTTTAGGGTGGCCTTGTTCACATCAAAGAGAATGCCCCTGGTCACGAACTTTCCATCGGCCATAACGCGGTCATACAGTTTCTTACCGCCCTCTGCGATGCGTATGTTCTTGATCGCCATTGTTTTTCCTTCCGGTTTATGCATGTAGCTGCCAACGCTGAACATTTTGGGGGTATAGCCGTAATTGGGAATGTTCAGGGCGCGGTATTCATCTACAAACACTTTTAAGCTGCGCTGGTTGAACGATATGGCAATGCGTTTCCATCCGGGCAGTTGCCCTTTCACGGTTTTATCGTTGGCCTCGTATTTTTTATCGAAGCCCTGTATCCTGGTCTGGGTACTGGCACCGTCCTGAAAGACCCTGACCGGCCAAAATGAGTCCTTTCCCTCGTTCAGATGATGGGGGCCCTGCCAAAACCGTATGTCGTACGATTGCCAGCTCGAATATACATCGTTGAAATAGGCATCGAATTCTATGGTAAACACCTCGGGCAGGTAGTTCTGCGTCTTCATTAGGGGGGCAATGATGCTCCTGTTTTCAAAATTGATGATGTTGGCCTCCCCTAATTGTGCGTTTTCGGCATTGCCCTTGTTCAGGTCCCATCGCGATGGAAATTCGCCGTTCTCCTCGGTGGCAAGGTCATCCTCGAATATAATATGGTCCCCGGGCACAAAATTGTATTTGGACCAGGTCTTTAGTTTTGGCGTGGTTGCCGCGCTATTTTCTTCGGAAGGTTGATTTGTAACGACCCCGTTTTCCTGGGTTTCCTTGCCGTCAATGGCGATCTCGCCTTGGCGATCGTTTTGTGTACGGCGTTTATTTCCCTTTTGGCCATTGCCCAAAATGGTGTCCATTGCCTTTTCCGTCTCTTTACGGACCTTCTGTTCGGTCTTTCTGATTACCGCGCGCTCGGCGGCTCTTTCGGCACGTTCCCCCAATTTTTTCAAGAACTGGGCCTGCGTGGCCGAACCCATAAAAAGGAAGGCGATTGCGATCAAAAGTGTTCTTGCGTTCATGATGTTCTTCTTTTGAGTTGTTTCCTATGGGTTTGTACCGCCCTTATTAAAAAGTAAACACCAAAATCAAAAAAAGCCCAATGCAGTAATGGCATCGGGCCTTTCATCAAACTAACTCAACGAACACTAATACGCTAGGCCAAAGTGGTCCATCACTTCTTCGTAAGACATTTTATGGTAATCAAGACCGGCCGATTTTCCACTGGTTGTAGCTGCCGGGGGTATGATGACATACCTGTACTCTGTATTTGAACTATTGCCGACAACTACATTATTACCATCGGTACGAATGACTCGAAACATGATTTCTCCGAGTCTAAGCGTGAAGTTGGTGTACCAAATTCCATTATATACGGGCAAAGGTGTAGGCCCCTCTGCAGGGGCTATTACTTGTCTATAAACCAGAATGACGGAATTGTCTATGACCGCTTGTGTAATTTCCGGAGCGTCTTTAGTTACCGTTGCCGTGGTCTGGAGCGTGTTTGGCACCCAATCGGAGTTTTCAAATGTAAACCAGTCAGAAGCGATCACATTGGCATTGCCATCTGCACCATCCGCACCATCGGCTCCGTCTTCACCAGCGGGTCCCTCTGGCCCCTCTGGCCCTTGAATGCCTTGCTCTCCTTTAGGGCCAATAGGACCAATTGCCCCGTCTTCGGCTTTTGAGCAGGAAAAAAGGGCTGCGCCCACCATGACAACCATTAGATACTTTAAATTCATTTTTAAAATTTCCATTTTTTTGGTTTTAAAAGTTATACAAGCCTTTGTTCCAATAATCTAAAAAGGTAAACATGACTTTGTGGAAATTTTAATTTCATGGTTGGAACCCCTTTTTTTTCGGGGGAAATTTCCGGGCTCTGTAAAGTCCGCTTCCTAATTACCCTCCTGTGGAGCGGGGATACATTTTGGTTTATTTCAAAAACTAAATGAACATCCCAATCCCAATGCTCTTGACAATTAGATTTTTATCAAAAGTTTTTTGCTCCAAAAACCACCTTTAATGGTTACCTTTTCCCCTTTTCGGTTTATGACCTCACCATCAATATCGGCCACTATGGCATAGGTCTGGTCAAATGCCTTGAAGTCTTCCTTGAAAGCAAGCGTGCCGGTAACATTGGTGTAGGGGTCAAATTCCCCATTACCCTCAACGGAATCCAACCAAAACTCTACTTGGGTCTGGTCTAAATTACCGGTATCTTCCAGCCTTAGCCTTGTAGTTCGAAAGGTGTGATTTCCCGCTATGACATCGGCCGCCTTTACCGCTTTCGGAAAACTAAATCGCAAATCGAACCTCGGCCCATTTCCGCCACCGTTAAGGCTTCTAAAATGATCTCCATTTAAAAGTTGTCCCTTATGCCAGCCAAGCACCCTGTTCCCTGTTATCGTTTTGGTGCTACCATCGGGGTAGGTCAGTTTCAAGGAAATGCCCTGATCCAGGGCCGGGTCCATAAAACTTACGGCGCCGCTTTCCTGGAGTTCTTCCTTATCACATCCCATTGAAAATAATACGAGCAGTGCCAAAGGCAGTAAATTCTTTAGATTCATCTCATTCTTTTTTAAATGTTTTACGGCCATTGGTACCCGCGGCTTCAAAATGTAAACAGTGCCCTACTTAGATTTTTGACTTATCTTGTGTTTACTTTATAACCAATTCCGCATTAATGACCGATGAGCAGCGTATCTCCCAGCTAAAAAAAAGGGATAGAAATGCATTGAAGGATGTATATCTTGAGTACAAGACCGAGTTTTTCAGGTTTGCGCGCCGATATACCAAAGATGACATAGTGCTGGAAGATATCTTTCAGGATGCCGTCATTGCCGTGTATGAAAACGCCCTGGCGGGAAAGTTGGATGATCTGAAGAGCAGCCTAAAAACCTATCTTTTTAGTACCGGAAAGTTCATGCTCTTTAAAAAGTTCAGGGACACCAAGGAAATGGCCACCGATGAAGATTATATTTTTGATCAAAGGGAAACGGCCGTGATGGAAGATGTGTTTGAGGACCAAGGGCCCAATGAATATCAAAGGCAACTGGTGGCGAATTTTAAAAAATTGGGCGAAAAGTGCCGCGAAATCCTGGAACTCTTTTATTTACAGGGGATGAAGTTGGATGAGATCACCAAAAAACAGGGTTATGACAACAAAGATGTGGCAAAGAGCCAAAAAAGCCGCTGCCTAAAATCTTTAAAGCAATTAATAGGAAAGCATAATGGATAAAGAAGCATTGATCAACGGATATTTCGAAGGTTCCCTCTCCGATAGTCAATTGGCCGAGCTGGAGCGTTTGCGCGAAACGGACACTGCATTCGCTAAAGCCTTCGATTTTGAGCGGGATCTACAGTCTGCCCTGAAAAAAGAGGAACGACGTGAGATCAATTCGCTCTTCTCCAACCTTAACATAGAAAGGGAAAGAGAGGTGCAAGACCGTGTTCCCGTGAAAAAGGAAACTAAGGTATTATCGTTGAGGCCCTGGCTGGTTGCCGCTTCGGTTGCCGCCCTGGTGGGCCTGGGCGCCTGGCTGTTATGGTTTACGGAACCCGATTTGAATGCCGAGCAATTGTATGCGGCCAATTTTGTGCCCTATGAGAACGTGGTGCACCCCATTGAGCGGGGCAATGAGATGGTAGCATTGAAAGACCGTGCCTTTACGGCCTATGAAGATGGCGATTATGGCCAGGCGCTTGATCTTTTTAAGGAACTGCAACAAAAACAGACCGATTCGTACCTTGAATTTTATGAGGCCATCGTATTGATGCAATTGAACCGGCACGAAGAGGCCATTCCGCTTTTGGAAAAATATATTTCAACGGATGGTGAATTGAAGGACCGGGCCATTTGGTATCTGGCACTTTCCCATTTAAAGCGAAATGAACTGAACAAGTCCAAAGATCAGCTGGAAATATTGGTGCAACAAAACGGTTTCAAGGCCCAAGCTGCCCGGGAGTTGTTGAGTGGTTTGTAGTCGCCCCAACCTCGCAAACAAAGGACAGGTTTCTAACCAGAACAAGGGTTGAAACCAAAAAAGCTCCCCTCTTGGGACCAAGAGGGGAAATTCGGCTTTGCCGGATGGGGAGTTGGACCCGCAAAGGTGCTCACGTGGCCTTAGGCCTTATGGTAGTGCGGTCGCGGCAGTTCGTGAGCGGCTGTGCGGGTCGAACCCTCCGTCCAACAAAGTTGGACACCTCCCTTTGTCCAAAGGGAGGAGCTTTTTGAGCGTGGGTTTTTTAGAACAAAGGGATGAAAAAAAAAGGGTTCTTCCCTTGAGGCCAAGGGAGGTGGCTCCGCCCGCGGAGACGGAGGGTTTGCCTTGGGAGCCTCGGTGCTTTTTTGCATTTCGGCAGGTTATGCCAGGCAGTACGTGAGCGGCCTTGCGGGTCGAACCCTCCGTCCAACAAGTTGGACACCTCCCTTTGTCCAAAGGGAGGAGCTGGTTAAGTGGGTTTTTAGAACAAAGGTTGAAACAACAAAAGCTCTACCCTTGAAACCAAGGACAGCGCCTAAAAATACAGACGTTTTGAAAAAGAACGAAAGAGTACACACTAAAAAGGAACTTTCCGGGCGCAGGAAGACCCTGCGCGAAAACTTGACTCCTGCGGAGGCATTTCTTTGGAAACATCTGAAATCCAGAAAACTGGACGGAAAACGGTTTACAAGACAACATAGTATAGGCAACTATATTGTTGATTTTTATTGTGCCTCGGAGCGGCTGATCGTTGAATTGGACGGGGAGGTGCATATGAACCCCAGCGCAGTGGAATACGATGCAAAAAGGACTTCCTACCTTGAAGGAATGGGGTATAAGGTCATACGATTTGAGAACAAAATGGTCTTCGATAATTTTCAGTCGGTAATGATGGAGATTCGGGAGAATTTTAAAAAGGGATAAAAAACAAAGGGAGGAGCTGGTTAAGCGTGGTGGTTTTTAGAACAAAGGGATGAAAAAAAAGGGTTCTTCCCTTGAGGCCAAGGGAGGTGGCTCCGCCCGCGGAGACGGAGGGTTTGCCTTGGGAGCCTCGGTGCTTTTTTGTTCTCCAGTAAGTTATGCCAGGCAGTACGTGAGCGG
Organism: Maribacter aquimarinus; assembly: GCF_047345505.1. Classification (NCBI taxonomy): domain Bacteria; kingdom Pseudomonadati; phylum Bacteroidota; class Flavobacteriia; order Flavobacteriales; family Flavobacteriaceae; genus Maribacter; species Maribacter aquimarinus. The sequence goes on from NZ_JBLFEO010000014.1 coordinate 30,077, forward strand.
CCTTGCGGGTCGAACCCTCCGTCCAACAAGTTGGACACCTCCCTTTGTCCAAAGGGAGGAGCTTTTGGCGCGGGGTTTTTGGAAAACAAAAATCATCCTAAAAAAGAAAACCACAACTCTGCTTCACACATTTCCAGACCTTCTTTTCTTATTGACGATCACCAACAACAGGGTGGCCATCAGTACGCCTCCCAGGCCCAGGTACCACCAGTTACCGTTTTCGGAAATAGGTGCGGTGTCGCCGGAGACCACGAACGCGGCCCAATAATAGGGATGCTTCAGGAATTCGTCATCGGTGGTTTCCAAATATTTGAGCTTTGCCTCGCGCAGGGCCTCCTTTTTCGATTTTCCCTTGCTCAATCCTTCGTAGAAATGATCCATCAACATTACGGTGCTCTTATCGTTGATCTTCCAAAGGGTGTTCACGATCGATTTTGCGCCCGCGTAATAAAAGCCCTTGGAGAGGCTTAACATGCCCTGCCCTTTTTGCAGTTTTCCAATGCCGGTCTGGCAGGCACTGAGGGTTACCATATCGGCATTTAAGATGGTGTTGTACAGGTCTTTGATATAGAGGATATTTCCCTCCTCGCTATCCTTTGTTTCGGTAAAGGCCAAGTAGGAATAGTCGGGGTGTTCGTCGTTGGCCGAGGCGTGTGTGGCCAGGTGCACAATGTTGAATCCCGCAGTTTTGGCTTTAAAATTATCGAGCGTCGCTTTTTGGTCCGTTAGCGTTTCGGTGTCGTAGAACAGACTTATTTTAGCCACCTCATCGTCATTGTACAACAATTTGCCAAACTGCCGATCGGGATTTGTGGCCACGGCTCCCGAGAAACTGGGGGCAAAGGCCAGCAACTTGTTGTCATTGGCCCGTTTCTTTTCTTTCAGTTCCAGCAAAGAGGTAACCGAATTGCCATAGCCTATGTTTGCGGTCTCCAAAAGATACGAACCGTTTTCCCGTAAGAGATCGAAAGGAAGGTAGTGCAATTCTCCGTCGGGGACAATGGTCAGGTTTTCCGAACGGAACCCCTCCAAGGGTTTTTGTAGGATGCCCTTAAAAAGGGCGTGGCCCATATCTGAAATCTCGTTTCCGGGATCCTTGATCGAAGGGCTTGAAAGCAAGCGGTAAAACTTTCGGATGTTTTCCCGATCGGCTTCCCCAAAAGGGAGCTTTAAAAATTTTTCCCTGGATCGGTCAAGTGTAATGGCATACAGCTCATCTTCGGTCATGGTGTACGAAATCAGCGTGCCCTTATCGTCCAAGACCCTGGTTCGCAAGGTCGCCAGGTCCAAGCTTCTGTTTTGATATTTCAGTTGGTGGTATTTTGGGTATTTGGTCCTTAGGGTATCCAAAAAGGCATAGTATTCTTGTTTTAGATTGAAGAGCATCCCGGAGAATTGACTTTCCGTGGCGTTGGCATCGAACAATTGCTTTTCCACCTGCGTGATCTGTGCGCGCAGTTGCGCTTCTTTTTCCAAAACCGTCTTTGGCACATTGCCATATTCAGTGGCCTGGGCGTTGCGCAGGGCTTCGAGCAAAAGAAAGTCCTTGTTCTTTTCGGCGATGTTCAGGGCCAACTCCAGGTTTTCGCTGGAAGCATCTTTTTCGTAGGCCTTATGGGCCGTTTCCATCAACCGGTGAAAAATAGGATAGGCCTTTTCGGCCAAAAATTGTTTGTCCAGCTTACTGTCGAACTCGCTTTTCAGCAAATCGAAAGTGGCCAGCATATCACGGCTGGTCTGCAGTAGGGCCGCTTGGTAACGCGCCTCTTTTGTGGCATCATAACGGCCTTGCAAAAGCTGCGACTTCACATCCAACAAATAGAGCAACTGGGTCTTTGAAAAAACGTTTTCAGGATCCGGGTTTTGTTGCAAAGTGGTCCATTGGATGTCGTTTCCCGCTGCGCGGAGGCCTTTTTCAATGGCTATCAGGCCTTGCTGATGTTGTTTTTGCTTTAAGTGGAGCTCGGCGATCTTGCCGTGGACCTCGGCGATGTCCTGGTGGGCGTCACTTTCCCTAAATTTGGTAAAAACCGCCAAGGCTTCTTCTAAAATATCCAATGCCTTTTCGTTTTCGTTCAATCCAACATAAATAGCACCATAGAACAGCAGTGCGTCTTTGTAAAACGGGTCGTTGGGCAAATGATACGGATTGCTTTCTTCTAAAAAATACAGCGCTTTTTTAAGACTGTCTTGAGCAATGTAACTTTGTGTTATCTTCTGGTAAGCGTTAAGTACATTGTTCTTAAATTTTTTATCCTGCTCATAGTACGTCTTAGTCCAGTTTAAATTTGTGATATAAAAACGGTTTGCCTCAGCATGTTTGCCCATACGGGTGTACAACTGCGCTTTGGATTGATTTGTTGAAACAATGTAATGCTCTGAATTTTGCTTCAAGAATTCATGGGTCTTTACCAATTCGATACATCTTGAGAAATTCAGTTCTGCCAGTTCAAAATTTCCCAAGTTCAAATATGTTGTGCCCAAAGAGCTATATATGGCGTATAATCTTTGGGCTTGCACGGCCGAAAGGCTTTCTGTGGTAAGTTCATCAAAGTAGGTACGCGCCTTTCTATAAAGATCTTTTGCCTTTGAAAATTCTTTGGTTTCGAAGTGGTAAGAGGCAAGCCATGTCAAATAGTTTGTGCTCCAGTCTTTTACACCTTGTATCTTTGGCGTAATTTCTTCGTCGGTCAGTAATGTGTCCACCCGCTGAAGTGTGCCGCGGAATTTTGGTAGATCGTGATGGTAATCTGCGGTAATGATCATATGATCAAGAATGCCAAGACTGGAATCATAATCGCCAATTTCCAACGCTATTTGCAATGCCTTTTCCAGATTATGATACGCACTGTCTTTTTGGACATATACATGGTGGTAGCCCTTTTCAAAAAAAGCATACATTAACTCCCCCTTGTCCTTCTGGCTTTGTGAAAAGAAGATGGTGGGAAACAAAAAAACAATACCACAAATAGCACGAGTTGGTTTCATAAGCAAAAGCCCCACAAAGGAGGCTTTTAAAGGTAAATAAAATACGGATTATCTTTCCACTCGAAAAACGGAGGTTCTAAGGTCTCCATAAACGTCCAAATTTCTTATTCTAATTTCATACACCCTATCGGCTTCGTATTCCATTTCGGCCTTTAGAAAAAATCCGTCGCTTTCAACAACGTCACTTGTACCCACCATTTTGCCAACAAGGTTGCCTTTCTCGTCAAAACATTCAATAGCACCGCTGTCGCCACTTTTTTGCCATTGCTCATTGGTCAGGTAGAAATTCTCAAGTGCCTCGATGGCTATGGGGCATGGTAACAAATCTGGTCGTTCATCACATCTTGGAGGGAATGGACCGCCCCCTATTATTGGTCCACGGCCTCTAAGGGACTCGTTCCAGGCAAGATTGTCTGCGATTACGGATCGTCTTTCCTGAATTTCTTCATAGCGCCCTTTCCCTTCTGTTCTCCCATCTTCCATAGCTTCCATAATCATCAACATTTCGTTTCGCAGCTGGCGATCTTCGGCTTCGAGACTTAGTTGATAATAGTCCATTTCTAAATGATAACTTTCCGATTCTTCTGGTGCACCCTTTCGGTCAAGCGGATTGTAGTAGGTGCACGAACTGTTCATAAGGAGCAGTCCCAGCACTAGTAAAGCGTTCATTGTTCTCATAATTTTTATTGTTTTTATATGGATTGGTATCTTAATTTTAAAAAGGTAAACACCGATTTAAAAATAATAGATCGGACATCTTGTTTTGGGGCAATTGTATGGATGATATGTTTCCTTGTGCCATTGGCGGGAATTTATATGCCAATGAGGCCTGCCGCCCTATTTTGGCCGCTGATTACAAAGGCGCAACGCTTGTGGCTCATAAAAACGGTTAACGCAAATCTGGCCAAGAAAAGGGCCGCCCACTGTTGGGCCATAGGTTGTATTTCCATTTTTTTTGGTCATCCCATTGTGCACAAGCCCCTTGCAACACACTGGGGCAAGGGCGTGCATACCTGGTGGCGGTGGTTCAGGTGGAAACGCAAAAATTCCGTACCAACGCCTTTGCCCGTAACGCCAACAGGTTTTCCCTTATGGACCTAGCAGATGACAATGGCCCAAAAATGAAGGGTAACGGAAGCCGCTTTGTTTCCTTAACGGTGCCCTTGAACATGGCCGGACAAAGGGCTGTCTCGGGGATCCATTTTCTGGCCACGATCAAGGTAAAAAGGGTTTCCCCGGTACGATAGGCCTAAAGCCCTATGCCAAACTCCAATTTTAAAGGAACCTCTACCGTTGTTACGGCCGCAACCCCCAACTTCAGGGTAATGTTGTCGGGTTCCGTTGTAAGCACAAAGTTGTTGGCTTCCAGAGCCATGCCCAGTTCCCTGTACGCTTGGCTTTCATCCCCTCCCACAACTTCCAAGGAGGTAAGGGGAACCTCGGATGTTAAATAAAAGGTTTGGTATTCCACGCCATCGTTTGTTGTCAATGAGCCCGAAGCCATAATGGTAATGTAACCTATGTTCGTGAGCACGGGCTTTTGTATGGCGTCCCTGAAGGGCATCTTCAAGGTAACTTCCTCAGTTTTGGAATCGTCCTGGTACTCCATCACCAACGTACCGGTCAAACTCACTGTTCTTGCCCCTTTGGCAGGCGTTCCATCTATCTGCAACGCAGCATCAACGGTATTGGTTTCAGGGTCCAGGTAAGTGTAAAGATTCTCTTTTAACACGCCTTTTCCGCTGGCGGTCAAATCAAGGCCGGTATCATCGGTGATGCCGGTAAACTGGGATTTCTCGGTGTTCAATCTAAAGAACTTCTGTCCCTCTTCCACCGGTATGCTCAGATTTAAACTGGTGCGATGACCATAACTGTGCTTTTTACTAACGTTAAGACTGGTAACCGTTATCTGCGAAAAGACAAGGCAGGGGAGAAACAACACGGAAAGTGGGAAAAATACGCTTGTTTTCATTTGGATGGTATTGAAGTTAGAGGTGAAACGTTCATATTTTTATAAATCGAAGATTTTATAAAGGTAAGTACCTGCTTTTGTAAAAAGTAAACACCATGATGCCATCCAAGCCAATGTAACGATATTAACAAATGGTGTGAAGCACTTCCATCGATATCCCCTGCGTTGGGAATTGCAGCGCCAATAGTGCATTGATCTAGCGGAGGCCAGTGAAAATGGCGGTTAGGCCTTGTGGTGTCTGCACCAGGCAAATGCCCTTGCATCACAAGTGGTTGTAGGGGAGAAAGAAGCCATCCAGGCCTCAGTATGGGATGTGTTCTGTGACCAAAGAAAATAGTTGTTTGGGAGACAGGTACTGGAAATGCCGCTCCCTTACCCGAAAGGACGCGTCCAGAATCACCACGGCGGGCAAGGAAAAAGGGGCGTTCCCCCTTGAGGCCAGCAATAGGGGAAGGTCATGCACGGGGTTCCTTTTTTTTCCCAGCTGCTTGTTTTGGAAAACCGTTCCATCAAAGGCAATGGCCTTGGTGGACTCGGCATTCATTTTTACCGGGTAGTATTCGGTATTCAGGATTTGGATAATTTTTGGGTCCCTGTAGGCCGCCTGGTCCATTTTTTTGCAATAAGCGCACCATTCCGCATAGAAATCTATATATACCTTTTTGGGTTGTACGGCCAAGGAGTCTTCCAACTGCTCAAAGGTCATCCACCGAATTTCCCGTTCCTGTGCCCAGGACAGCATGGTGGCCCCAATAAAGGCAGTGATCAAAAAAATGTATTTTAAACTGTGCATGGTTCTTTTTTATACTGCGGTCAAATCCAAACAGGTCCCATTTTAAAAGAGCCGCCGCTTACCGTTGCTTTGCAATTCCCATTCCGTTGGCAAGGGGTGGCGGCTCTTTTCAATGTCACAAAAGCGTACACCTTACGCCCTTTTGCCCTTGGTCACGGGACACTTTTGCAGGGCATCCCTGAAAACCCGGGGCCAAAACTGTTAACCGTACCCATTTAAGCGTGGTAATACCGCTCGTTCACGATTTTGCCGTCCTTCCAGACCGTGCGCACCACCTGCTCAAATTTATGCTCGGTGCCGTCGTTTGTCCTAAATTCCATAACGGCCTCATAAAAGGTGGTGTCCCCGCTCACCGCGGGGCCGCTTAACACGCGGTAGCCGTGAAAGGCCGTTACGGTGTCCAATAATTTCTGTTCCTCGGCCAGGCAAAAGGCCTTCCCCTCCTTGGCGGGATTGTTCCCCTCGTAGAGCTTTACGTCATCGGCGAGGTAGGCGTTCATCGCTTCCATAAATTTTCCTTCCCCCAACAATGCCAATACGGCGTTTGCGTTTTCCAATAATTTGGCTTCCTGTGCTGTTTGTGATGTTTCCATAGATTCCGTTGTAAAGGTTTTAAATTGATGGGAACAAAATTACTTCACCGCAACGGCCAGCCAAATGCCTCTTTTTCCCTAAAACTTGTACAAATTTCCTTAACCATCCCTCATGCTCATTTACAGCCTCTAAGACGGCAATGGCCTAGTGCAACTTTCCAAACTTTAGGCCAAAAAAGAAGGTGCGCGGGGCTATGGGCCCGTACACATAATCCGAATCCCGGGTGGGCCCCACATCAAAATCGTCCTGAAAACTATTGAACAGGTTTTTTACCCCTCCGGAAAAGGTGATCATAAACTCATCATTGAAATGAAGGTGCGACTCCAATTTTAGGTTGATGTCCAAAAAGGAACCCACCTCGTTCAGTTGTAAAAAGCCACTGTCGCCCACCACCCTGGGCACTACCATACTGCCGGTGTAGGTACCGGTGACATCCAGATTGAAACCCTCATTGGGCATCCAAGTTGTATTCAAGTAACCATAAAAATTTGGTGTTCTAACAAATTCATCTACAGTAACATCCGTTTCCCCAGGGGTGCCATCGCTTTCAAACAGGATTTGGGGCGCATCATATTCTGCCTTTTGTACCGTACCGCCCAGTTGAAATCGCCACTCCGGATCGGGAGACACCCCAAATTCAAAATTGCTGCCGTACACCCGCGCTCCTTCACCATTGCGAACCTCCTCCAAAATGGAGCCATTGTCCAGCACGGCCCCGGTGCTGACCTGGGTAAAGGGGTCTTCCAGAGTGGTAAAGAATCCTTCAGCCAGAAAATCGACCTGCAACAGATCGATGTTTTTTGAATAATTGAAGGATCCCGTATAGGCATTGGAATATTCCGTGTCCAGATCGTTCGATAATATCACGAACAAGGGCTCGCCCCCTACGCTGGAAATGTGCAAATCCTCGTTAAAGGCTTGTGGCGCACGGAAACCACGGGCATAGCCACCTCGGAATTTTAAATCTTCCGTAAGTTGGTAGGAAATGGTAAGTCTGGGGGAAAACGCGGTCTGGTCAATATCCACGGCCCGATCAATGCCCCCAATGGAATAGTCGCCATCCACTTGCACGTGATCTACCCGGGTGCCCAAAAGGGCCGTAAATTTCTCGCTGGGCTTCCACTCGTACTGGGCATAGGCGCCCAGGGCGTTTACACCTTGATCGATGAGACGGTCGTACCCGGGGATTTGGTCCTGGGTCTCCGTATGGTTAAATTCGGAACCCACCGTAAGGACGTCCCTGTTCTTAAAGGCTTTGGTGTACTGTGCCCCGTTTACCCAGGCCAGGTCCCTGGTGCTGCCAAAGGCATTGTTGGCCAGAACACTGTCCTGTGGGGTGCGTCCGCCGCCCAATCCGCCGTAATAGCTGCTCCTATTGGTGTAGGATGCAGAGGAATAGAGTTGCCATTGGGCGGTATTGTCTTTACTGTACCCTTCATAATCGGCCCCGCCCACAAAGGTGTCGTGGTCCAGTTCCTCCGTAATATCGGTAAATTGTGGGGAGAGGTTCAAGCGGTCCCCTCCACGGCGGTATTCCCTTATGGCGTTGAGGTTCACGGACAAGCGACTGCGCTCATTGGGCCGCATAAAGGCCTTGGCGCCCACGGTATTGTTGCGCAGCGCCACGATTTCGGTAAATCCGTCATCATTGGCGTCCCAAGCTTCCCGATTTCGGTAGGTGCCGTAAACGGTGACCCCGCTATTGAGATCGTCCGCCACAACCGAGGTGTTGAAGTTGAGCACACGGTCCGCCGCCTCGCCATTGATCAGGGCCAGATTGGTGCCCACCTCCCAAGTGTTCAAGATGGGGTCCTTGGTAATGACGTTCACCGTGCCCGCAATGGCATTGGAGCCGTAGAGGGCCGATCCGCCGCTGCGCACCACTTCTACCCGTTCAATGGTATTGGTGGGTATCTGCTCCAATCCGTACACGCCCAATAATGAAGTGAATACGGGCCTGCTGTTCAACAATACCTGCGTGTAGCCGCCGCCCAGGCCGTTGAGGCGCACCTGGGTAAAGCCACAGTTTTGGCAGTTGTTCTCCACGCGCACCCCGGGCGTAAAGTTAAGTCCGTCTGCCAGGGTCAGGGATTGGGTGGCGGTTAACAGCCTAGGGCTCAATGTGGATACGATCACCGGGGCATTCTTGCGCTGCACGCGGTTACGGGTGGCACTCACCACCACTTCGTCCAAGCCCATGGTATCTTCCAACAGTTCAAAATCCAGGATGGTGGTTGTGTTGGCTGCCACCGTAATTTCTTGGCCTTTACTTCTGTACCCTTGGGCGCTGACCAAAAGGGTATAGGTGCCCGGCGCCAGGGAAAGTTGGTATTGTCCGCGTGCATTGGCATGGGTGCCCTCCGAACCGCCCTCTACATAGATTGCAGCAAAGGGAACCGGGTCTTCCCCTGCCAATACCGTACCCTTTAGCACAGTGGTTGGAGCTTGTGCAACGCTAGTGGCAAGGGAGCCAATGAACATTGAGAACAACAATAATTTGCCTACCATCATTAATTTTTTAAAAAAACATCAAATAATTTTTAGGCAAACCTAATAATTTTTGTTCAAACTAAAAATGTATCTTTACACTTTAGTTTAAAATTATGTTTACCACTTCTGAAGAAAACTACCTTAAGGCCATTTTCCATTTGCAGGAAGAGGAGGATGGGGGCATAAGCACCAGCAGTCTTTCCGAAAAGTTGGTGACCAAAGCGGCATCTGTCACCGAAATGGTGAAGCGTTTGGCCGAGAAAAAATTGGTGAACTACCAAAAATACTATGGGGTGCAATTGACGGAAGAGGGCCGCAAGCACGCGCTGCTCATCATCCGGAAACACCGCCTTTGGGAATATTTTTTGGTGGAGCGGTTGAATTTTGACTGGGACGAGGTCCATGACGTGGCCGAACAGTTGGAGCATATAAAGTCGCCCAAGTTGGTAGAGGAACTGGACGTTTATCTGGGCAGGCCCGAATACGATCCGCACGGAGACCCCATTCCCAATGCCCAGGGCGAGCTGCCCAGGGCGGCCCGAAGGAAGTTGTCCCAGCTAAAGGAGGGCGAGTCCGGGATCTGTAAGGGCTTTAACGACAACTCCTCGGCCTTTTTGCAGTATGTGGCCAAGCATGACATTGGCCTGGAGACCCCGATCAAGGTGCTTAACATTGAGTCCTTTGATGAGAGCATGACGGTGTTGGTGGGCCAAAGGACCCTTTCCCTGTCCAAGACGGCCACCGAAAATATTTATATGGAAAGTTGAGCAAGGGCACCCGTAAGGGGAGCGTGATGAACCAAAAGGGTTGGACCCGGTTGTTGTGACCCGTTTGATGGAATGAAGGATGATCAACCCCAATACCGGGCATCAGCTTTTGGTGCAATAGACATTTTTTGAAGCATAGCAATGAAGAGAACATACCCGCTTTTAGTACTTGCCATCGTACTTTTTGCCAGTTGCCAGGAGGCCAAGAAACCCAACAACGGCAAACTGGACATTGTAACCACCACCACCATGATCACCGATTTGGTGCGCAACATTGGTGGCGATTCCGTGAACGTGCAAGGGCTTATGGGCAGCGGGGTGGATCCGCACCTGTACAAGGCCAGCGAGGGCGATGTCTCCAAACTTACCAATGCCGATGTTGTTTTTTACAACGGCCTGCACCTGGAGGGCAAATTGGTGGACGTATTTGAGAAAATGGGAAGAAACACCAATACGGTTGCCCTGGCGGAGGTTTTGGACAAGGACAAGTTGATCGGCTCGGAGTATTTTGCCTCCAACTACGATCCCCATATTTGGTTCAATATTGACTATTGGCGCCAGGTGACAACCTATCTCACCGAACAATTGAGTATCCTGGAACCGGAGAACGCAGGGTACTTTGAGGCCAACAAGGTGCACTATTTTGCGAAGCTGGATGCCTTGGAAGCCGAGATGGAGCAGACCATAGCCACCCTGCCCCGGGAAAAGCGCATCCTGGTCACCGCCCATGACGCCTTCAACTATTTTGGTGAGGCCTACGGTTTTGAGGTTGTTGGCCTACAGGGCCTAAGCACCGCCACCGAAGCGGGCGTACAGGATGTGCAAAACTTGGCCAAGTTGATCATGGATAAAGAGGTAAAGGCCATTTTCGTGGAGACCAGTGTTCCCAAACGCACCATTGAAGCGCTGCAGCAAGCGGTGCTTTCCAAAGGTTTTGAGGTGGCGATCGGCGGCACCTTGTATTCCGATGCGCTGGGAAATCCCGGTACGGAAGAAGGGACTTATTTGGGGATGTTCCGCTATAATGTCAATACGATGGTGGAGGCGTTGAAGTAGTTGATGGTGGGCTATTGGACAGAGGTTAGTTTAGGACGGATGGGTAGGGACGTTTTCGATTTGATGGAAGTGCTTGAAAACAGGCACGAGCGTGACGCTCGCGCCAGCGAAGTCTTTGCGAGGAGCGTGCAACAGGATCGATGTTGGAAATCAAGTTTCTCGCGACGCGGCATACTGTTGAATTTTGATTGCTAGGCGTTCCGGCCAACGAAGGGTACTTGAGAATGGGCACGGGCAGGACGCTCGCGCCAGCGAAAGAAAACGTCTTTGCGAGGAGCGTGCAACAGGATCGATGTTGGAAATCAAGTTTCTCGCGACGCGGCAAACTGTTGAATTTTGATTGCTAGGCGTTCCAGCCAACGAAGAGTACTTGAGAATGGGCACGGGCGTGACGCCCGCGCCAGCGAAGTCTTTGCGAGGAGCGTGCCACAGGATCGATCTTGGAAATTAAGTTTTTCGCGACGCGGCAAACTGTTGAATTTTGATTGCTAGGCGTTCCGGCCAACGAAGAGTACTTGAGAATGGGCACGGGCAAGACGCCCGCGCCAGCGAAGTCTTTGCGAGGAGCGTGCAACAGGATCGATCTTGGAAATCAAGTTTCTCGCGACGTGGCAAACTGTGGGATCGTGATGGCCGGGCGCCAGCGAAGGGGCACCGCTGACCGAATTGGCACTTGAAAAAAAAAACACCAGAATGAATTGGACTTATGTTTATCTTTTGAACCTGAATTTAAATCATGGGCAATAACCATCCGGCCATACAAATAGACGACCTCACGGTGGCTTATGACTACAAGCCCGTCTTGTGGGACATTGACCTTGTTATCCCCGAAGGGGTGCTCATGGCCATTGTAGGGCCCAACGGGGCAGGAAAATCTACCTTGATCAAATCCATTTTGGGCATTATAAAACCCATTGCGGGTACGGTACAGGTGTTTGGTGAGCCTTATAAGAAGCAAGTGGACAAGGTGGCCTATGTGCCCCAAAAAGGGAGTGTGGACTGGGATTTTCCCACCACCGCCCTGGATGTGGTGATGATGGGCACCTACGGTAGCCTCGGCTGGATCAAGCGCCCCGGTCAAAAGGAAAAGAAGGCCGCCTTGGAAGCCTTGGAAAAAGTGGGGATGCTGGAGTTCAAGGGCCGGCAGATAAGTCAGCTTAGCGGAGGTCAGCAACAACGCATCTTTTTGGCCCGCGCCCTGGTGCAACAGGCCGAAATCTACCTGATGGACGAACCCTTTCAAGGCGTGGATGCCACCACCGAGAAGGCCATCATCAACATCCTGAAAGAACTGCGCCAAGCCGGAAAAACATTAATTGTGGTACATCATGATTTACAAACTGTTCCCGAGTATTTCGACTGGGTAACCTTCTTGAACGTCAAGGGCATTGCCTCCGGACCGGTAAAGGATATCTTCAATGACGATAACCTGACCAAGACCTACGGCATCAATTATAAGGTGGCGGTGAATCAGTGAGGTAGAGGGTAGTCGGTGGTGAGTAGAGGGAAGTGGGTAGTTGATGTTGTGGACACAAATGGTATGATGTACAATAGCGTGTTGTGTTCTTAATTGTTATGCTTGTCAAGCTATTAGTAAAAACAAAAGAATCAGAATGAAAATATCATCATTTAACATATTTAAATCAAGGGCCAGCACCTCGTATTGGCTTTTAACCGCTACAAACTACGCTCTAAGGACTACCAACTATCCACTAAACAATGGAAACGCCTAAATTCAATTTTGAAGATTTAAAAGTGTATCAAAAAGCATTGGATTTTATGGATGACGTATATGACATAACGGAAACCTTTCCTAAAGTTGAAACATACCGACTCACCTCGCAATATGTTCGCGCGGCGAATTCTATAGCTCTAAATATCAGTGAAGGTTCTGGTGGGAGCGATGCATCCTTTAATAAGTATGTACAAATTGCAATGGATTCGGTCAGGGAATGTGTTACTTGCTCTACCATCGCTTTTAGAAGAAACTATATTGATAATGACATCAATTTACAATTCAGAATAAAACTGGCAGAACTATCGAAGATGATTACGGCCCTTCAGAAATATTTTAAAAATAAATAACACTATCCGACTTAAAATACATCACATAAAATAAACGAAATACGCCACAAAATGAATTCTCAATTTAACATAAAAACCACCCTCTACCCTCTACCCACTACCCACTAAAAACTACCCACTAAGAACTACCCACTAAGAACTACCCACTAAACAATGAACCTCACGGACTTTTTTACCGACTACACCCTCCGCACCATTACGCTGGGCACCGCCATTTTGGGGGCCATTTGCGGGATGCTGGGCAGTTTTGCGGTATTGCGCAAGCAGAGTCTGTTGGGCGATGCCATTTCGCACGCGGCGCTTCCCGGCATTGCGCTCGCTTTTTTGATCACCGGCATCAAGGACACCAACGTGATGCTCATCGGCGCCCTTGTAAGCGGACTCATAGGCACCTTTTGGATCAAGGGCATTGTAAAGCGCACGCGCTTAAAAAGCGACACCGCCCTGGGCCTTATCCTTTCCCTGTTTTTTGGTTTTGGCATGTTGTTGCTCACCTTCATCCAAAAAATGCCCAACGCCAACCAGGCCGGGCTGGACAAATACCTTTTTGGACAGGCCGCCACCTTGGTGGAAGAGGATGTGTGGATCATGGCCATGGTAACGGGCACCAGTCTGCTGGTGCTGCTGCTCTTTTGGAAGGAACTGAAGCTCTTGCTTTTTGATGCCGACTATACCAAGACCTTGGGCTTTAACACCCGTTTTTTGGATGTGCTCATTACCACCTTCATTGTCCTGGCCATTGTCTTGGGCCTGCAGACCGTGGGCGTGGTATTGATGAGCGCCATGCTGCTGGCACCGGCAGCGGCCGCTAGGCAATGGACCAACAGCCTGGGCGTTATGATCACTTTGGCCTCCGTTTTTGGGGCTTTGTCCGGGGTGTTCGGCACCGCCATCAGCGCCAGCCAGAACAACCTCTCCACCGGACCGGTGATCGTGTTGGTGGCGGCATTTTTTGTCGTTGTCTCCTTTATCTTTTCCCCGGGTCGGGGACTGCTGTTCCGGGAGATCCGTTTTAGAAAAAACCGTAGGGAACTGCACTTAAAAAAGACCCTGACGTTCATGTACCATATTGCCAAGACGCACGAGAACGTATCGCACCCGCACGCCATCCGCATCCTGAACAACTTTCAGGGATTTACGCGCAAGACCTTGACGCAACTGGAAGAACAGCAGTTTATACAGTTGCGGGGCAACCAATGGGCCATGACCGAGAAAGGCTACCGGGAGGCCGCCTCCATGTTCAACCAAATAGGCAAGGAAAATGACTAGCGCGCAGATGGAAATACAGCTCATAGCAGCCTTGGTGGCCGTGGCCTGCGCCCTGCCCGGGACCTTTCTGGTGCTGCGTAAAATGGCCATGATCAGCGATGCCATCAGCCATGCCATTCTGCCGGGCATTGTATTGGGCTTTTTTATTACCCAAGACCTCAACTCGCCCCTCCTCATTCTGTTGGCGGCCCTGACCGGGGTCATTACCGTAATGCTGGTGGAGTTCATTCAGCGCACCGGACTGGTAAAGGAAGATACGGCCATTGGCCTGGTATTTCCCGCCTTGTTCAGCATCGGGGTGATCATGATAGCCAAAAATGCCAATGACGTGCATTTGGATGTCGATGCCGTTCTGTTGGGCGAACTGGCCTTTGCCCCTTTTGACCGGCTCCTCATTTCCGGCACCGATATGGGGCCAAAATCGCTCTGGGTGATCAGTATGGTTTTGTTGGTCTCCGTGGTGCTGCTCTTCCTGTTTTTCAAGGAATTGAAGCTAAGCACGTTCGACAAGGGCCTGGCCACGACCTTGGGCTTTTCGCCGGTTATCCTGCATTATGGGCTCATGACGGTCTCCTCGGTCACCATTGTGGGTGCCTTTGATGCCGTGGGCGCCGTTTTGGTCGTGGCCCTGATCATTGCGCCTGCGGCCACGGCCTATTTGCTCACCGATGATTTAAAGCGTATGTTGTTGTTGAGCAGTGTGTTCGGCATTATCGCGGCCATTGGCGGCTACTGGCTGGCCCATTTGCTGGATGCCTCCATTGCCGGTTCCATGACCACCGTACTGGGCCTGCTTTTTTTAACGGCCTATCTCTTTGCGCCCAAACAAGGGGTGTTTTCCGGTCTGTTCAGGGAGCGCCAACAGCGCGTGGAAGTTTCCCTTTTGATCTTTCTGTTGCACCTCCAAAACCATACCGAAGAAGAGGAGCGGCACGTTAACCACCTTAGGGAGCACATCAACTGGCAAAAGGTACGTGCCAAAACGGTCTTGGAACTGGCCGCAAAGAACAACCTTGTCCGTACGCAGAACAACATTGTTTCCCTTACCGAAAAAGGTCAAGAGTTCACGGACGAGGCCCTGAAGTACATTACCACCAACAAGGTCACCGCCATAGAGGAGCTCAAGGAACGGTTTTTCCTGTTCAGGGGGTAGGTGGTGCCAAGATCGGCCCGACACGAATGTTTAACCACCCTTGTTTTTATCCCATATTATGTATTGGAATTTCTTTATGAAGTTTTGAGATACAATGAATGCCCGGGTTGCATCGATTTTGGCATGGCACCGCTATGGTTACATCGCAAAAAGTAGCGCAGCGATGGTATTCGCAATAGATCAGGGCTGTACTTGGCATTTTTTTGGTTTAAGCTCTCGTTTGCAATACATGGTAAACCCTCAGGAAATTTCAGCTTTCCCGAAACCTTGGATATTCAATACATCGGAACTGGTATATCTCCATAGATGCTGGGAGGAAGCGAGGTGATGACATTGGTGACCACTCCCTTTTCCAAATCCACATCAACATAGAATTTAGGAACCTGTTGCTTCATGTCAAACAGAAAGTTACGGTCTTTGGATGGATTCATAAGTCTGGCCAGGGAAACAATGACCCGCTTTTTTTCCGTATCCGTATCCAGCGGGTTTCCGTGGGCCGAAATGCTCGGCTGCCTGCGTGCATTTTTGTGGTATTGATTCCTTTTATTTTCCATTCCCAGCTCTTCAATGCTCCAATTCTGAGGTAAAATGTAAAGTATCATTTTATCGTTTTTTGCAAAGTGCTTGTCCAGTTGGTTCAGCACTTTTTTATCCTTGAACAGTACTTGCGTGGCCCGCCTTATCTGTTCCGGGGCCATGTATGTTACCGAGACGGCCGTATATTGGTCATTAAAATCGCTGGCAATGCTATGTATGGTGTACGTCCTTAATAGGTGGGCAACGAGCACGGTGGCGACCAGGGCACCAAAATAAACCGCCAGCTGGGACAAGAGGGCATGGAAATAGTTTTTTGGGGTGATGTTCCGACCGGAGCTGTCCTTGGAGAATTTGGGAAAGAACAACCCTGTCTTTTTTATGTAGTTTCCGTAAGAATCCGGGAACTTGGCCAGGCATTCCCTTTCTTCGGCCTTTGCCAGTTTATAGTAAATGAAGGTCATGGTCACGAACATAAGCCATACGATGATCCGAGACCAGACCAAACACATGCCCAATCCAAAAAGTGTCCATGCGGTATATTGTGGATGACGGATAAAACGATAAAGCCCATTGGTAACCGCACCCTTTTTTGTGAATTTGGCATAGTAGATCTGTACAAAGGCAATGATAAAAACCAGAATGCCCACGCCCATGAACAACCATCCCGCACCGAGCAAAATAGAAATGAACGGACTATTCGTTTCCACAAAATGGGGAAAGACCGTTTGCAGCATCCAGGCCGTGTTAGGGCTTAAATTCAAAAATTTCAAGGGCACTTCATAAATGGAATAAAAGAAAACTGCGAAAGGCGTGGCCATATATAGCATCTCAAATAGAATGAGCAGATAGGGTATCCAGGAGAGTTTAAGAACATTGTTTTTAAAGGTTGCCATAACACTTGTTTTGAGCTGATGGGTCAGCATTTTTTTTTAAGCTAGACGGTTTACTTTCATAAAAGCGAATTTGGGCGCTATCCTTGATAGAAGATAGAGCAAACGGACCCCTGCAACCCTAATTTCCGTTTTTTCCCGGCTAAGGCCATTTATCATCTCGGTGACCGCTTGTTCGGTGGAAATGGCAATTTTTGGCGGACTCCCGCCGTGCCAAGGTGTGTTCACCGCTGGAAAAAGAACTTCTATGATTTCCACATTGGACCCCTCCGTTTGCTTGCGCAATACTTGGGTAAAGGAATGTAGTGCGGCTTTGGTGGCATTGTAAAAGGGGTACAAGGCCCTAGGTGTATATACAAGCCCGGTAGTGACGTTGATGATGGCCGCATGGCGATTGCTGGAAAGAACAGGAAATAGCTCATAAATCAACCCAATGGGGCCCAGAAAATTGCTTTTCATTTCTGCCGCCGCCATCTCAAGGACCCCTTTGGTCTCAAGAAAATTAACACGGTGCACCATGGCAGCGTTATTGATGAGGACGTTGAGTTCGCCAAACTTATGTTTGATGTGGGATACCAGAAGATCAATCTGGCCCCTGTCGGAAACATCACATTGGTATAAGTGCAATTCCGAACATTGTTCTTTTGCCCGTTCCAATTTCTCAGGGCATCGCCCACAAATGATTACCCTATTCCCCGTTTGTACGAAGTGTTTGCTCAAGGCCAGTCCTATTCCCGAGCTTCCTCCGGTGATCAGTATGGTGTTGTTGTATAATTTCATCCCGCTTCACTTTTTAAACCGATAATAGGTCAAAAGTAAAACTGGGAAACCACGACTGCATTGATGTATGTTAAGGGGCCTGTTTTTTTCTGATGCGGCTAAGGGATTCGGGTTGTATGCCCAAATAGGATGCGATGACGGTCTGCGGGATTCTTTTTTCCATATTGGGGTATTCTTCCAAAAATTCGCGGTATCTGCTTTGGGCATCGAGCAGGAGCATGTCCCTTTCCCTTTTTTCCTTTATGCCGAAGCCCCTTTCCACAAATCCCAGTAGAAAGCTTGGCCAAAAAGGATCGGATTTCAATAATTGCCGCCACTTTACGTAAGGAATGGAAAACAACTCGGCATCTTCCAAGGCCTCTATAAAAAAGTAGGAAGGCTTGTTTGAGATCATGGCCGAGTACGAAGAGATAAAGCGATCTTCCAAAATGATGCCCTTTGTAAACGCTTTGCCCTGTTCGCTCAGGTACACATATCTAAATATTCCTTTTAGCACATAGGCAAATTTGTTGGGCGTTTCTCCTGCACGGATGTAGTATTGTCCTTTCTGGATACCTTCTCTCCGGCCAATGGCCATAAGTTCTTCCACCCTTTCATTGGGCAACAATTTCTCAAAAGACTTTCGTGCATCCATGTTCTTGGCGGCTTACAGGTCATCAATCCATAAAAAAACCAACAGCATCCCTAAAGATATTAAATTGGGTAGGATATACGAAGTGGTTGGCCCGTGGGTAGCCAATTAAACTGGTAATGGCTTGGGTGTCATTTCTTTGCGATCACCCATAACAAGTTGGTTTAGGACATAACCTTCATTTTGGCCTTACTGCCTTGGGCGTTGAAACCACCAAAACCACCCACCGCCCAGGGACTTGTACAACAGGACCTGGTTCTGCGTCCTTCCTGCCTGTACCTCCAGCAGTTCCAGTTTGGCCGTGAGGGAGTTCTCTTGGGCGGTAATGATCTCCAGGTAATTGGCCCTGCCGGAGGCGAAAGGTAACTTGGATATGGTGATGGAGCGTTCCAGTTCCCGCACTTGTGGCGACGGTAACCCAAGCGCTGTGCCGGACATTCGTAAAGAGGGTACAACCCCAACAAAAACAAGACATTTGCCATCGAGGGACATTGCCTTGGTGGTTGATCAAAAGTGGGCGCAAGGATGGAATTTGCCGGGATATGAGGCCGTGATGGAATTTCTAATCCAAGCTCTGGGATGGGTCTGCTTTAAAAAAAAAATGATTTCATAAAAATAGGGAGCCCCAGGGCCATTCTGCACCACGGGCTCAAACTGAATGGCCATAATTTCCCCATCTTGCCTAAAACTGATCAATTCTGGTTCTAAGACCCGCACAACATCTTCCGCTGAATTGAGAAGGGACCATCTAAATTTCCCCCTCCCAAGCTTTTCCCATCTGCCCTGAGCGGTAGGTTTAACAAAACATTCCGTTGCGCTTATTTGCTCACTTTCCTCAAAGGTCATCTCACCGTTTGTGTTGAAAGTGAGATTTTCATATCCTCTGCACATACGCGAATTCTGTTGGGGCAAGGTGCTGCCATCAACATCCGTTTTAATCTCCCCAAAACCGGACCATTGTCCTATTAGCAGTTCTTCTTCCGAAATGGCCTTTTCGTCCCTGTCGCACGAAATGACCAAAGACATCGTAAAAAAACGTACATCAAGTTCTTCATGGCAATGATTCAATTTGAATAATATCTGGCTTCTTGTTCAAAAAACCGTTTTTCATAGCTTTGTTTAAGACCAGCATCTAAGCGATACAACGCATTGAAGTGTAAATAGTTAAAGTCAAAATAAATATAATTTCCATATTAACCGTACATAGCATCAAGAAATTGCGGGTTTTCCAAAAACCAGCGAGACCTTGGTACCGTTCTCCACTTGGTAGCTGATCGTGCCGTTCAGTTGTTTGGTGAGCAGGTCTATGAGCTGGGTGCCGAAGCCCGTTCCCTGCAGTGGTGCATCTATCGCCTTACCAATGCCATCATCCGAAAAATAGAGTACAAAATTATCGTTGTTGGGCCCTTGTCGGGTCAGATTTACCTGTATGTTGCCCTTTTCCTTCCCCTTAAAGGCATATTTGAAGGCATTGGTCATCAGTTCGTTGGTGATCAGGCCCACCGAGATGGCGGTGTCCACGTCCAGCACCAGTTCGGGCATATCACAGTCAATTTTGATTTTTCCGTGGGCATCGAAAGAATTGCGGATGTTATCACCCAGGTTCACAAAATAATCGCGCATTTCTATGGAGGTCAGGTGTTCGTTCTGGTAGAGTTTTTGGTGTATGATGCCCATGGAATGCACCCGGTTTTGGCTGGAGCGCATCGCCGCCTGTACTGAAGGATCCTCGATCTGCGCCGATTGAAGCTGCAACAAACTCGACACCAGCTCAAGGTTGTTCTTAACCCGGTGGTGAATTTCCTTGAGAAGCAGTTCGTTTTCCTTATGGCGTTTGTCCAGTTGCGCATTGGAAACTGCAAGATTTTTGTTCAAGTTCTCCAGTTGCTTGTTTTTCTTCTTGTTTTTATTGAAGGCATAGAACAGACCTCCCAAAATAACGACCAATAGGGCCCCTGCGAGATAGCTCAGCAACTGGTTTTTTTGCTGTTGCGCTATCAACTCGGACTGGGAAGAAATGGTTTCGTCCTTTTGTTCGGTTTCGTATTTTACCCTCAATTCACTTTTTAGGGCCTGGGTTTCTTCATTCAGGGCATTGATCGCAATATCCTTGCCTTCGGCCAAATAGGTGTAGGCCAAATCTGGCCGATCGAGGGCCTTATAGCTTTCCGCGAGCCATAAATAGTGCTTTTTTAACTCCTCGGGGCTATGTACTTTTTTCTCCCTGAAATGCGCCACATAGTCTTTTAGGTAAGGAATGGCCTCGGCATATTTTCCCTGCAGATATAGGATGCTGCCAATGCCGCCTTTCCAACCGTTGGCCATTTCGTCCCCATACTTTTCCCTCATGCCCTTCCAAGAAAATTCAAAATCGGCCAAGGCCTCGTCATATCTTCTTAAATCCCTGTAGGCCTGTGCCCGCCAGGCCCTGACATTCAGTATTTCCGATTTTTGGTATTCCTCGGGCAAATTGGGAACGAGGGCCATAGCCTTGTTAACCGCGTTTAGTGCCTCGTTTGGCATGTCCGTATTCAGATAGATATGGCTCTGGCCCAAAAATGCCCGGATCAAAGGATGGGTGTTTTGCTCCTTTTCGTAGGCGGCAACCACCATTTTACTGTATTTTAAGGCCGATGTATAATCCTTTGTGTTGGCGTACAAATTGCTCAAGGACGCGTGGATGGCATTGATGGTTTTTTGATCTTTGTTGGCCTGTGCCATCTCCAGGCCTTTAAAATAATGGACCTCGGCTTCGGCGTATCGCTGCATAAAGTCCAGATCGAACCCCACCGTTCTGTAGGCTTTGCTGATCAGTTCTTTGTCCTTGGTCTTTAAAAATTCCTGAAGGGCCTTGTTATCATAGAAATAAATCGAATCCTTGTTTTCCGAGGAGATGCTGAGGTAATGCCAGTTGGCCAGTTCCTTATAGACTTTGGCCAATAAAAGGGGTTCTTTGTTTTCCTTGGCACGGCCCAGTATCTTCCATAATTCCTTTTTGATGGCAGTATCGTTTTCCCCGGTCATTTTATTGATGGCCTTGCCCAGTCCCACTATTGCGCTATCTATGGGGATGGACTGAAGGTCAGATAATTGAAGTGATTCTTGTTGCGCCGGGGATAGTGGCGGAAGTAGCAACAGCAATAGGATGCCCAGCCGTGCGCTCAAGTAAACCTTCAGTTTGTTCTTTGAGGCCGTAAAGCGTCTCGGCGCTAAGATTTCATCCGTCTTCAAGGGTTGTCTTTTTTTGGTTGGCAGCACCAGGTGGGCAACCCAGCGCTTCGTTGCAGATCACAAGCTACGCAATTTTGAGCATTTTTCAGCCTGAAATATGGGCTGGCCAAAAATTGGAAAAATTTTGGTTCTGTTGTTCTTTTTGGTGACAACGGTACCGGACAAGGGCCACGCTCAAAAAATAGCCAGGGTTTCGGGCAGCTCCGATGATCGAATACAGGACAGCATCTGGCCAGATCAAGCATTTTAAATAGAATGGGAACTTGGGTGGGCCAAGGCCTGGATCAAAACCACCCACCGCCCAGGGACTTGAACAACAGGACCTGGTTCTGCGTCCTTTCTGCCTGGACCTCAAGCAGTTCCAGTTTGGCCGTGAGGGAGTTCTCTTGGGCGGTAATGATCTCCAGGTAATTGGCCCTGCCGGAGGCGAAAAGTAATTTGGATATGGTGATGGAGCGTTCCAGTTCCCGCACTTGTTGCGCCTTTAAATCCTTCATTTCCTCCAACAGCTGCGTTTTCTGCACGGTCTCAAATACTTCGCCAAAGGCAGTGACCACCGTGCGCTCATAATTCAGATATGCCTCGGTCTGCGATGCTTTGGAGAGCAGCAGTTCGGCCTTTAGCGCCCGCCGGTTCAACAGCGGCGCGGTGAGACCGCCCGCCAGGTTGTAGGCCACGGATGCCGGGGTATCGAACAACAGGGCCGATCGGAAGGCCTGGTAGCCCAGATTGGCATTGATGTTAAGGCTGGGGTAAAAAGCGGCCTTGGCGGCGCGCACATCGGCATTTTTGGAGCGCAGTTCAAAATAGGCGGCCTTGAGGTCTGGCCGGTTCTGCAATAGGTCCGAGGGAATGCCCGTCTCAATGGCGGTGCTGGGGATCAGATCTTCGGAAAACGGACTTCTTTCTATCTTTTGGGGATACCGCCCCAAGAGGAGGTTCAGGGCATTTTCCAGTTCCAATATGCGCATTTTGGTGGCCAGGAGCATGTTCTTGGCATCCAGCACCTGGGCGGCCAAGAGCCCAATGCCCAGCTCGGTTTCCTTTCCGGCCTGCTTTTGCATCCGTACCACGGCTAGGGCGTTCTCCTGGAGGGCAATGTTCTCTTCAATGATCACCAGTTCCTGATCCAACAATTGCAGGTTGGTGTACAGTATGGCCACATCGGCCACCAATTGCGTCAGCACCAAATGTACACCCTGCCCCGAGGCCAGAAACCGATCTAGCGCAGCCTTTTTTCTATCTTTTAGCTTGCCCCATAGGTCTATTTCCCAATGGGAATAGACCCCCGTGTAGAAATCGGGCAGGGGATCGGGAATTTGCTGCTCATCGGTGAGGTTGGGAGAGAACTGGGTGTCAAAATTACCCACCCCGTCCATGGTGAACTCCCCAAAACGGCGCACGCCCGCCCCGATACGGGCACCCAGTTCGGGCACCAACCTCCCGGAGGCATATTGCACTTCGGACTGTACCTGCACCAGTCGCTGATAGGCGATGTTCACATCGAAATTGGAGACCACGGCGCTGTCTATTAGGGCGTGCAGGACCGAATCCTTAAAAAACTCCCGCCAAGACAGGGGAGGGGTCGCCTGGGCCGAAGCCATGGAATCCAACATCATTTTCCTGGCCCCTGAATCGTATTGTTCGGGAATACCGATGTTTGCGGTAAAGGGGTCCTTTGTACTGGTGCAGGACAGGAGCACCAAAAAGATCAAACTGCTGAGAAGTCCTTTTTTCATCGGTGTGTTTCTATTGTTTTTTAAGGTGAGACCTGCCCGTTCTGGTTCAGGCGGGTGTCATTCGCCAACCAACATTTGGGTTGGTATCCAGCATGGTTAGGGCTCATTTCATTCCTTGTTTTTTTTGGACATGGAGGCAAAGAGAACGTAAAGTCCGGGAATGACCAGCACGCCAAATAGGGTCCCGAACAACATACCGCCCGCTGCCGCCGAGCCAATGGTCCGGTTCCCTATGGCCCCTGCGCCAGAGGCGAGCATCAAGGGAATGAGCCCTGCCGTAAAGGCAAAGGAGGTCATTAAAATGGGCCGTAAACGGGCCGAGGCCCCGGCAATGGCGGCCTGCACCACGGTCCTGCCCTCGCTTTGTTTTAAAATGGCAAATTCCACAATGAGAATGGCATTCTTGCCCAGAAGTCCGATCAGCATCACCATGGCCACCTAGGCGTATATGTTGTTTTCCAGGCCCAGCATCACCAAGAACAGGAAAGAGCCAAACACCCCGGTGGGGAGGAACAGCAGTACGGGCAGCGGCAATAGAAAGCTCTCGTACTGGGCCGAGAGCAGGAGGTACACGAACACCAGACAGATCAAAAAGACGAACACCACTTGGTTGCCCGATAGAATCTCCTCGCGGGTCATCCCGGACCATTCATAGTCGTAGCCCCTGGGCAGCTGTGCCGCCGCGGTCTCCTGCACGGCGGTGATGGCATCGCCACTGCTGAATCCCTCGGCGGGATTTCCGCTCACCATCGCAGAAACGTACATATTGTAGCGCGTAAGCTGCTCGGGGCCATAGACCCGCTCTATGCGGGCAAAGGCACTGTAAGGCACCATTTCACCGTCCGCATTTTTCACCCTGAGTTTCAAGAGGTCGTCCGGTTGGTCGCGGTAAACGGGGTCTGCCTGTACCATGACCTTGTACATTTGCCCGTACTTGATAAAGTTGGTGGCGTAAAAACTTCCTATGAGCGATTGTAGGTTGATGAGGGCATCCTCTGCCGTGATCTTCTTTTTGGCCGCATTGTCCGGATCAATGTGGATCAGGTATTGGGGAAAGGAGGGGTCAAAGCTGGAATAGGCTTCGGCGATCTCTGGCCGCTTGGCCAGTGCGGCAATGAACTGGTCGGTTACGCGTGCCGTTTCCTGTAGGTCCGTACCGCCGGTCTTGTCCAGTACCCGCATTTCAAAGCCATCCGCGTTTCCGAAGCCGGGAACGGCAGGGGGCGGGAAAAACTGTATCTCCGCATCTTTGATATGCCGTGTTTTTTGCACCAGCTCCGCGATGATGGCATTCGCGTCACGATCGCGATCGTCCCAAGGTTTTAGGTTGATGGTGCTCATCCCAAAGGAAGAGCCCACCCCTTCGGTCATCATGCTGTAGCCAGATAGACTGGAAATGGACTCCACCTCCTCCAACTGCTGGGAAACCCGGTCTATTTCGTCCATCACAATCTCGGTGCGTTCCAAAGTGGATCCGGTGGGCGTGGTCACGTTCACATAAATGGTGCCCTGATCTTCGGTGGGGATAAAGCCGGTGGGCAAAAATTGGCCCACCCCCCAGCTGCCAAAGATGAAGAGGGCGATCACGCCCACGGTCACCGTTCTACGGTTTACAATGAGCAGTAAAATGGAGCGGTACTTCTCCGAGATCTGCATAAAGCGATGGTTGAAGGCATCGAAAAACCGACTGAGCCAAGTGTGTTTCTTGTTCACTTCGATCGGTTTCAGCATCAAGGCGCAGAGGGCCGGGGTCAAGGTAAGGGCGTTTACCCCCGAAATGATGATGGAAACGGCCATGGTAATGGAAAATTGCCGGTAAAACACCCCTACGGGGCCATCCAGGAAGGCCACGGGAATGAATACGGCGGACATCACCAAGGTAATGGCCACAATGGCCCCGGTGATCTCGTTCATGGCCTCAATGGTGGCGGCCTTGGGTTCCAGTCCCTTCTCGTGCATTTTGGCGTGCACGGCCTCCACCACCACAATGGCGTTGTCCACCACAATGCCAATGGCCAATACCAAGGCAAAAAGGGTGAGCAAATTAACGCTGAATCCAAAGGGCTGCATAAAGGCAAAGGCCCCGACAAGGGCCACGGGAACGGCCAAAATGGGAATGATGGTAGATCTTAGATCCTGTAGGAAGACAAACACCACCAAGGCCACCAAAATAAAGGCTTCGATCAGGGTCTTGACCACTTCCTTGATGGAGGCATCCAGAAACCGTGAGACGTCATAACTAATGGTATAGTCCATCCCTGGCGGAAAGGAACTCCGTTTCAGTTCTTCCAGCCTCTTTTTTACATCGGCAATGACCTGGCTGGCGTTGGATCCGGGGCGCTGTTTCAGCACAATGGCCGCTGAGGGACTTCCGTTTTCCTTGGAGATCACATCGTACTCCACCGAACCAAATTCCACCGAGGCCACGTCCCTGAGGCGCAGCAGCTCGCCACCATCGGTTATTTTCACCACCACATTTTCATAATCTTCCTTTTCCGTGAGTTTGCCGGTGTACCGCAGCACGTACTGCATGGACTGTGGGGTTTTGCCGGAACTCTCGCCAATTTTTCCCGGTGCGGCCTCCAGGTTCTGCTTTCTCAGGGCGTGGATCACATCTTGGGCCGAAACGCCGTAGGCATCCAACTGCTGTGGCTTTAACCAAATCCGCATGGCGTATTCCCTGTTGCCCATGATCTGGGCGTAGCCCACGCCTTTAATGCGGCGCAGCTCCAAGAGCACGTTGATGTCCGCAAAATTGTAAATGAACTTTTCGTCCAAGGTGGGGTCGTCCGCCTTTAGGTTGATGTACATGAGCATGGAGTTGATCTCCTTTTCCGTGATCACCCCGGCGCGGATCACCTCTTCGGGCAGTTCGTCCAAAATGGTGGCCACCCGGTTCTGTACGTTCACCGCCGCCACATCTGGGTCGGTGCCCACCTCAAAATAGACAGTGATCACGCTGGTACCGTCGTTGCCCGATACCGAGGTCATATAGGTCATTCCCGGAACGCCATTGATGGCGCGCTCCAAAGGGGTCACCACCGCTTTTGCCGATACCTCGGCATTGGCACCCGTGTATTTGGTGGTCACCGATACCGCTGGTGGGGCAATGTCCGGATATTGGGTCACGGGCAGGCCAAAAAAGGCCAGCACGCCCACCAAAACGATGAAGATGGAAATGACAAGGGAGAGAACAGGTCTTTCAATGAATTTTTGTACCATGGTGCTTTTGGGTCTAGGTTAGCGTTTGGCGAAAGCTTCCATGATATCTTTCATAGGCCGCATCTCGGGCACAATGGCAAGGCCATCACTGGCCGTCTGCACCCCTTCGTACACAATGGTGTCCTTGGGCGAGACCCCTTCCGCGATCACATAAAGGTGGGGCAATCTGGATTCAATTTTAATTTGCCGCACGCTCAGGGTATTGTCCGCGTTCACCACATAGACAAACATGCGGTCCTGAATCTCAAACGTGGCCTTTTGCGGAATGACCAAGGCGTTGGGCAAATCCCTTTCTATGCGGACCTTGCCACTGGCCCCGTGCTTGAGCAGGCCGCCCGGATTGTTGAAACGGGCCCTAAAGGCCAGGTTTCCGGTTTCCTGGTCTATCTCACCGTCCATGGTCTCTATGGTGCCGGCATCGGTATGCTTAAGTCCATTGGCCAAAATGAGCTCCACCTGTCTCTTGCCCGGTCCGTTTTGCCCAAGATCGGACATCAAGGCCAAGTATTCTTTTTCGGAGACATCAAAATAGGCGAACACTTCCTTGTTCTGGCTCAAGGTGGTGAGCAGGGTGCCCTCTTCCACCAAACTGCCCCTTTTTTGGGGCAAACGATTGATGATGCCGTCAAAGGGCGCCTTTATTTTGGTGTAGGACAGCATATAGGCGGCCTGCGCCCTGTCGGCCGCGGCCTGTTGCACCTTGGCCTTGGCGATCTGCAGCCTGTTCTTGGCAAATTCAAGCTCAATGGAAGAGATGACGTTTTCGGCCAGCAGGGTCTCTATGTTCTGTAGCTCCAGCTCGGCGTTGTTCATTTCGGCCTCGGCCATGAGCAACTCGGCATCGCTTTTGGCCAGGGCCTCTTGGTACACATCGCTGTTGATGCTGAAAAGCAACTGCCCCGCCCTTACCTGGGCACCCTCATCCACGTGAATGCGTTCCAGGTAGCCCTGTGCCTTGGCCCTGATGTCTATGTTCTGTACCGCCAGTATCTCGGCCACATAATCCACTGCCGTCTTGGTGTTTATGACCACGGGCTTGGTCACGGGAAAATTGGGTGCTTCACTTTGTTGTGTCACCTTGTCGTTACAGGCTTGCAGTGCCAGGCACAGAAAGACCCAAAGGTGTTTTTTTGTGGTTAAACCGTACATTTTTTGGAAAAGATCCATAAGAACATTTCATGAGTTGGCAGGCCCCAATGCGTAAAAGGGTTTGTTTTTACGGCGTAGAGGCCATAGGTTGAGGGAAAACGAAAATCAGATGAGGGGGGCGTGGTGCCGGGGCGGCGGGTCCAAGATGTGGGAAATCACGGGAAGCCCCCTAAGTTCTTTTTTGTCCACCAGGGTGCCGGGCCCTTTCACCGGGGTTGCGGCATCATCCCCCAATGGGGTTTCCGGGAGGTTTTCGGTGGGTTCCAAAAAATCCAAAGAGAAGGAATGGTCAACGGGAGACAAGGTTTCCCCCGTGGTCGTTTGGGGGATTGCCACATCTTCTGTCGGGGCATCCACAAAAGGTTCAAAAAACCAAAAGAAACCGTAAAGGCAACACACAAGGAGTAGAAACGGCTTATGGAAGGGTAGGGAACATGTTTTTAAATCGGAATATAAAGAAGCCATAATCGAAGGGTCTAGGGACATCCTACATCTGCGCCGTTCAACCCAGATTATGCACTAGACTTTCGTGATGAGGGTGTAAATCCCAATAAAATCAAGACTTTTGCGATTGAGGCGTAGCCATCGCTACGGTGAGTGAGCAAAAGTCAGTGCAACGATTGATTTTGCAGGGATTTGCAGCCGTAATAGAATTTCTATTGCTTATTCTGGGTTCAATACATTTGTTTCAAACTCTTAAAGTTAATGACCATATATATTGCTTCCGTGACTTTAACGTATGTTTAACCCAATTGGCCTTTTGCAGGTGCACCATCTGGGCTTACCCTACCAAAGGGCTACCAAGGCCACGGGGAGCCCTTGCTTACTGTTCATCAGGGCTGTAGTGCCCGCAGGCCCCGTTCAAGGGGTCAGTGTGGCCGATCTTTAAACCCAGATTATGCACTGGACTTTCGGATGAGGGTGTAAAGCCCAATAAAATCAAGACTTTTGCGATTGAGGCGCCCGCCTGAATGACTCAGTCGGGCAGGCCCGCCCGAACGTATCGTTCGGTACGGGCGGGTAGCCATCGCTACGGTGAGTGAGCAAAAGTCAGTGCAACGATTGATTTTGAAGGGATTTGCAGCCGTAATACCTGCCCGTTCCTTTCAGGCGGGGAATTTCTATTGCTTAATCTGGGTTAAAGGTGAGCACCGCTTCTTTTTCAAAGCCCAGGGCGATCTCCCCGTGAAGCGCGGTGGTAGAGGTAAAGCTAATGCGCTTGCCATTGGGAAGGGTACAGCTGTTCAGGTGGTGCTGTCCAAAGAACAGACTTCGATCGATCTGCGTGCGTATTTGGTGGTTTCCGTGGTTTCCGTCCGTATCGGTTTTAAAGTGCTCCATGCGCACGGCATAATGGTGTCCTTCTTTTCCGTCATGGCCAAAGAGGCGCATGTCTTCCGCGCTCAGGGGCACCACACTGCCAAACAGGGAGGCCACATAGAGGCTGTTGGGATGCTGATAGAGCTGGCTGGCGCTGCCTTGCTGTACTATTTTCCCGTTTTTGAGCACCGCAATGTCGTCTGCGATCATGATGGCATCCTGGGTGTCATGGGTCACAAAAATGGCCGTGATGCCCAATTTGTTTATGATCTCAAAAATCTCGTTGCGCAGTTGCAGTTTTAGGGCGATGTCCAGATTGCTGAAGGGCTCGTCCAAAATGAGCAGTTTGGGCTCCGGCGCCAAGGCCCGGGCCAGGGCCACCCTCTGTTGCTGCCCGCCGGAAAGTTGGTGCGGGTAGCGTGCCTCGTAACCGCCCAGCCCCACCAGTTTCAGGACAGATTGGAGGGCGTTTCTTGAAATGTGCTTGCAGCCATAGGTTACGTTGTCATAAACGCTAAGGTGCGGAAAGAGGGCGTAATCCTGGAAGACCATGCCAATGTTCCTTTCTTCCGGGGGCACAAAGGCGGTAGGGGAGGTCAAGGATCGCCCTGCTACGGAAATGCTACCGCTGTCCGGGGTTTCCAGACCGGCAATGAGCCGAACCAAAGTGGTCTTGCCACAACCGCTTTCCCCCACCAGGGCCAAGATGTTCCCCTGGGCCAAGGATAGGGTCACGCCGCAAACCGCGGGATCTTTTCCTTGGTTAAAGGACTTGTGCAATGCGGTGGTGCGCAACACCGGCTTTGGGTCAGTCGGTTCTGTCATTGAGAATGAATCTGTTTAGTAGTACAATGGGCACAACTCCCGTGAGCACAATGCACAGCGCGGGCAGTGAGGCTTCCATTACCTGTTCGTCACTGGCGTACTCGTAGGCTTTTACCGCCAAGGTATTGAAATCGTAGGGTTTTAAGATCAGGGTCAGGGGCAATTCTTTCATCGTGTCCACAAAAACCAAAATAAAAGCGGCCAACAGGCCCGGTTTCAAGAGCGGCAGGTCTATCTTTAAAAAAGTGCGCCAGGGCCCCCTGCCCAGAAGTCGGGAAGCATCGGAGAGCGATTGCTTTATTTTTAGTTGGTTGGATTGGATGGGGTTTGCCGCCACCGCCAGAAACCTGATGATGTAGGCATAGACCAAAACGCCCAGGGTTCCGTTGAGCAGCAGCCCCACGTCTGCCCGGAACAGCTCCCGTGCCACCCCCATGAGCCACCGATCCAAGCCCAAGGTGGGGATCATGACCCCAATGGCCAGGACGGCACCGGGAACGGCATAGCCCAATATGGCCAGTTTTCCACTTTTGCGCAAAAACCCGAGGCGGTTCCAAACGGGGAAGTAAAGCGTCATCAGGGCCACCATGACGGTGAGCAGGGCCGTGAGCAGGGCCACGCCCAAACTTTTCAGGGCAATGCCCAAAAAGGCGCCCGAGGCCACCTTATGAAAGGTAAGTACGCTCCAATGTCCCAATTGCAGCACCGGCAACAGAAAGCCAAAAACCAAGGGCACGGCAATGATGGAAAGAAACAGGATACGTTTGGGCGGGGAGGCCTTGATCTTGGGAAGCTTGATCTTGCTCTTGGAGGCCAGGGCATAGCTCTTTTGGCCACGCTGCCAACGCTCCAGTAGCACAAAAAGGGCTACAAGCCCCAAAAGCAGGGCCGATAGATAGATGGCCGTGGCCGGTTCTTCCAGGGCAAACCAAGCGCGGAAGATGCCGGTGGTAAAGGTGCTCACACCGTAGTACTTGGCCGCCCCATAATCATTCAGCACTTCCATTACCACCAATAGCAAGCCGGCAAAGATACCGGGCCTGGCCATGGGCAGCACGATCTTGAAAAAGGTTTTGAACTCCGTGGCGCCCAAGAGCTTGGAGGCTTCCATGAGCCTACTGGACTGATATACAAAAACCGCACGGGAAGCCACGTAAACATAGGGAAAGAGCGAAACGCTGAGCACAAAGACCAATCCGGGAACGTTCATGACGTCCACCCGCGGGGCCTGCAGACCCAGCGCTTGGAACATACGGCCAAAACTGCCGCCATAATCAAAGAAACCGGCATAGGCATAGGCCGTGATGTAAGAAGGAAAGGCCAAGGGCAGGATCAAGAGCCACTCCAGCCATCGGTGGCCGGGAAGGTGGTACCGGCTCAAGAACCACGCGGCAGACACCCCCATGGCCAAGGTCATGATGGTGCAGCCCAGGATCAGCCAAAGGGAATTGCCCACGTAGTCCAGCAGCACATGATCCACCAGATGTTGCCAACTCTCCCCGGGCCCGGAAAAGATGCGTAGGGCAATGGTGTAGATGGGCAGGCCCATAAACAGCACAATGGCCACCGTGAAGACGGACCATTTGTTGAAATCCCTTATGGTTTCTTTTGGTTTGATATGCCACCCATTTTTATGTCCCATTTTCTTGCTCCAAACACCATCCTACGCCAAAAAAAGGTTTGGAAAGGTCAAGAGGGAGCACTTGGAAAACCGATCGGAAGCAATGAGGCCCCTATTTTTCCCTTTGGCGTGATGGGCCGTTTTATGAATGTTCGGGTTTTGGGGGCAGAAGTCTTGTTTTAAAAAAAAAAAGGAAACTTCGCCCTGGCTGTTATTTCCAGCCCACCTCGTCAAAGACCATCACCGCCTTTTTGTTGTTGTTCCCAAGGGCCGAAAGGTCCAGGGTATCTTCCTTGAAATCGCCCCAGGACCGCAAGAGCTCCGCGGCGGGAACTTTAGGGTTTACGGGGTATTCGTAATTGCTGTGGGCAAAGACCTTTTGGGCCTCCTCGCTGATCAGGAATTCCAAGAAGGTAACGGCGTTGGCCTTGTTGGGCGCGTACTTGGCCACGCCGGCGCCGCTCACGTTGATGTGGGTGCCGCGTCCGTCCTGATTGGGGAAAAAGATGCCCACGCCTTCACCGGCCTTTACCTCCTCGGCGTCTTCGGAGTTCAGCAGCTTCCCAATGTAGTAGGTGTTTACAATGGCCACATCGCCCTCACCGGCCACAACGGCCTTGACCTGGTCGCGGTCGTTGCCCTTGGGGTCGCGCGCCATATTGTTCAATACTCCATTGGCCCATTCCTTGGCCGTGGCCTCATCCGTATGGGCGATCACGGAAGCCATCAGGGATTGGTTGTAGATGTTCCCTGAGGAGCGCACCAAGATTTTTCCCTTCCATCGATCGGAAGCCAGGTCCTCATAGGTGCTCAATTGATCGGGCTGCACCCTGTCCTTGGCATAGGCAATGATCCTGGCCCTTTTGGTCAGGGCAAACCACTGGTTGTCCGTATCGCGCAAATGCCCGGGAACGGTGGTGCGGAGCACTTCGGAATCGACCGACTGTAAAAGGCCCCTGTCCTTGGCGCGCACCAGGCGGCCCGCATCTACCGTAATGAGGACATCTGCGGGAGATTGCGCACCCTCTTCGCCCATCTTTTGAATGAGTTCGTCCGCACTGGCGTTCACCACATTCACCTTGATGCCGGTCTTCTCCTCAAAACTGGCAAATAGCTCTTGGTCGGCGGGATAGTGCCTATGGGTATAGACATTTACTTCCTGGGCCACGGTTTCCCCATTGGACGCCCCGGTTTTCTTGGCTTCTTCCTTACAGGAGAGGAGCAGTACGGTGGCCAGAAGGCCAAAAATGATTTTTTTCATGATTTCAACAATGTTTTGGCACCTCGCACAGCTGATCTGTTCAATGGGCGTCGTTTTTTCCGAATCTCGTGGCAAGCGCTTCGGCCCATAGATCGGGTGGTGCCCCGTTTGCAATTGTGGGCAAAAGTACAACACAATTTTAAACCGTTCTAAATAAAGGGGGCTTTTTTGGGCAGTGGTCTCAATGATCGTGTGCCGCATTTTCCTTGTTGAGCTCTGCGCTGAGGTAGTAGGCGCTGTTCTGGGCAAAAAGGGCGTTTTTTGGGGGGGCTTCCAAAAAGCGAACCCCGGTCCAGTTCCTGCCTTCCTGTTCCACGATGACCTCCACGGGCACAAAGCGCCAACCATTTTTATCTTGTTCTCCCATAAAGACCAAATGCCGGCCGGCATCGTTGATCACGGCATCCGTGGGCAGGGCCGTGTTTTTGGTGTTGCCCACCTCTATTTGGGCACGCACGTAACTGCCCGGTATCAAGGCCATATCGGAATGTGGTATTTCGGCATGCACGTGCACGGCCCTGGGGTTTTGATCAAAGGCCTTGCTGATGTTGTAGATTTCCGAGGTACCCTCTGCATTGGATTGTGAGGGCACCGTGAACCGTACCGTTTGCCCCACGGCCACCCTGTGGGCGTCTTTCTCATAGACCGTGAGGTCTATGTGCACATGGTCCGTGTTCACCACATTGAACACCGGTGTCTGCGGGGCCACATACTGCCCCAGCTTGGCCATGATGTCCTGTACATGACCGTCTATGGGGCTTCTCAGGGCCAATTTGTTGCTGATGTTTCCGGCGGCCACCTCAGCGGCCGAAAGCCCCAGTTGCCTCAATTGTGCCGCAAGGGCCCTACGTTTGCCCTGGGCTGCTTTATAATTGGCCTCGGCACGTTGAAAGTTCATGCCGGAGCCCACCCCATTGCGGTACAACCGTTGTTGCCTTTGGTATTCCCGCTCCAAAAATTCCGCCTCGGTGTGCGCTTCCAGATAGTCCGATTGTATTTGTACTATATCCGGGTGCGCCAGGTAGGCCAAGGGCGTCCCTTTCTTCACCGCATTCCCGATCAAGACGGGAATGTCCACCAGATTGCCGCCCACCACGGTGGTCACGATGGCGTCGTTCTGGGGCGGCAGGTGCAATTCGCCGGAAGCTTCCACGTAGTTAGCCATGTTCCGTTGGGCCAAGGTGTCCACCTTCATTTTCAAGGCCTCAAACTGTCGATGGGTAAGAAAGACCGCATCGGTCTGTCCCTTGGTGCCCTCTTCTTGTTGGGCGGTTTGGTTGGCTTCCCCGCGGTGTGCGCCGTCTTGGCTTTCCCCGCACGATAGAAGCAAGGGGAGAAGGGCCATCCCTCTCCAAAGGTTTGGGAAATGTTTCATGGCTATGATGTTCATGCTGTTGGGTTCATATGTTGTGTTGGGCCTTGATGCCATGGCCTCCGCTATGGTTTAAAATAGTGGAGGGCAAAAAGGGCGTTCAAATGGTTTTCCAAGGCTTCCAGTCCCTTGAGTTCGGTTGTCAGTGCCGCGTTCATCAACTGTACAAAGCCAAAATAGTCAATGGCCCCTTCCCTGTAGGCAAACAGGGCCCCTTTTCGCTGCGTTTTGGCCAAGGGAAGGGCCTCTTCCTCATAGAACCTCCAGCTGCGTTCCCACTTATAGTGTTGTTGCAGGGCATTGTTGTACTGGGCCTTTAAGCGCTCCTGGCTAAGCAGGACCAGGTTTTCTGCCATTTCCACGTCCAGTTCCGCCGCCCTTTTCCTGGCTTTTTCCGGTCCGGACAACAAGGGAAGGGACAGCCCGGCTTGATAGCTGTAAAAGCCGCCGTTGCCATCAACGCGCTGCAATCCGCCCTGTAGGCTCAATTGTGGCAAAAGCTGGGCGCGCATCGCGGCAGCGCCCGCCTGGGCACTCTGGAGCTGACGCTCCACCAGGCGCTGGCCGGCATGGTCTTTTACGGAGAACTTGTCCGTGGCCAAGAAGAGCTCCATATCGGGCAATTGGGTGCTGGGCGCATGCCACCGATCGGCAAACAACCACAGGTTTAAATCCTGTAGGGCGATCTGTAGGTCGTTGTAGGCCTGTTCTTGTTTGTTCCTGTTCTGGAGGATCTCGTTTTTTGCGGCATTTCGTTCCAGTTGGGATATGGCCTCCACCTCAAAGTTCAGGTCTATGGTCTTGTTGAACTGGGCGTACACCGTGTCCATCTCTTGATAGAGACGGTAGGTCCGTTGGGCCAAATGGGCCTTGGCCCAGAGGGTTCTCACCTGTTGCTCCAGTTCCAAAACGGATAGGTCCCGTGCGGCTTGGGCCACCTCCAATTGCCGTTGCTGCCATTTCTTTACCGGGCCAATGGAGAACACCGCCATGTTTTGTTGTCCCAGGCCAATGGTGGTGTACACACTGCCGCCATCGCCAATCTCCTCTCCGCCGGTGTAGATTTGGGTGTTGCCCAAAGCGTTGGCATTTCCCTTAAGTACTTCTTGGCGTTCCACGGCCAGGGCCTGGTTGCGCAGGGCAGGGTAATTTTCCCTGGCCATGGCCACGGCATCCTCCATGGAAATGGGCACGGCCGGTGCCTGCTGGCCCCGGCCCGGATAAAGCCCAAAGAACAGCAGGGCAAAAGTGGCCAGTGCCGTCTTGGTGCCCCTGGGCCATATCTTGAACGTTCCTTCTTCCAACCAGTGGTACAGAATGGGAAGGATAAAGAGGGTGAGCAGGGTGGCGATCACCAGTCCGCCTATGACCACGGTTGCCAGGGGTCGTTGTACTTCCGCCCCGGCCGTGGTGGAGATGGCCATGGGCACAAAGCCCAGAATATCGGTCAGGGCGGTGAGCGTGATCGGGCGTATTCTGCGCGAGGTGCCCCGTAGAATGCGCTCTTTTAGGCTGGTAACCCCTTCTGCCTTGAGTTCATTGAGCCCATTGACCATGACCAGCCCGTTGAGCACCGCCACCCCAAACAGTACAATAAAGCCCACTCCGGCCGAGATGCTAAAGGGCATGTCCCTGGCCCATAGGGCAAATACACCCCCAATGGTGGCCAAGGGTATGGCCAGGTATATGATCATGGTCTGCCCCAAGGAGCGCAGGGCAAGGTAGATCAGTATAAAAATGAGCAGCAGTGCCACGGGCACCAAGGTGCGCAATTTTGATGTGGCCCGTTCCAGGTTCTCAAAGGCACCCCCATAGCGAATGAAATATCCCGGGGGCAGGCTAAGATCTTCGCGGAGCCTTTTTTGGATGTCTTGCACCACAGATTGCACGTCCCGGTTTCTGATGTTGATGCCCACATAGGTGCGCCTATTGGTGTTGTCCCTGCTGATCTGCATTGGGCCGGGCTTAAAGCTGATCTCCGCCAATTCGCGCAGCGGCAGTTGTGCCCCATTGGGAAGGTCCAGGTAGAGGTTCTTTACATCGGCCATGCTCTGCCGGTACGCTTCCTGAAAGCGCACCACCAGATCGAACCGTTTCTCGCCCTCAAAGACCACCCCGGCAGCGCCGCCCGCAAAAGCCGACTCCACAAAGCGGTTAAGGTCCTTGATCTGCAGTCCGTAGGTGGCCAGTTGTTCCCGGTCATAGCGGATATTGATCTGTGGCAGTCCGGTGGTGGCCTCCACTTTTAGGTCTGCCACTCCGGGAATGTTGGCAATGAGGCGCTCTATTTCACGGGCCTTCCGGGCCAGCACGTCCAAATCTTCACCGTAGAGTTTTACGGCCACATCTTGCCGCACGCCGGTCATCAGTTCATTGAAGCGCATTTCAATGGGCTGCGAAAACTCAAGCCCAACCCCGGGGAGCACGCTTACCGTTTCCTTTATTTTCTCAATGAGGTCTTCCTTGCTGGAGGCAGATACCCATTCGCTCTTGGGTTTAAGGATAATGAAGCAGTCCGCAATGTCCATGGGCATGGGGTCGGTGGGCACGTCCGATTGGCCAATGCGGCTAACGACCTGTTCGGCTTCGGGAAAATTGGCCATGATGAGCTGTTCGGCCTGGGTGGTCGTGGCAATGGTCTCCGAAAGCGAACTGCCGGGTTTTAGGATAACATGGAAGGCAATGTCGCCCTCATCGAGCGTGGGAATGAACTCCCCTCCCAGTCTGTTGAAGGTAAATACGGCGAGCACCAAAACCGCCAGGGAAAAACCAATGACCACCCTTTTATGCCCCAGGGCCCGTTGCAGTAGGGGTTTAAACTGCTCCGTTATCCAATGGATGAGGCGCTCTCCCCAAACAATTTTATCGGAAGACGGCCGTAGGAACAGGGCAGACACCATGGGCACATAGGTAAGGCAGAGCACCATGGCTCCCAGCATGGCAAAGATGAAGGTCAGGGCCATGGGCCGAAACATTTTGCCCTCTATGCCCTCCAACGCCAATATGGGCACGAATACAATAAGAATGATCAGCTGTCCAAAAAAAGCGGCGTTCATCATGTTTTTCGATGCACTTGCGGTGAGCCGGTCTTTCTCGGGACCGTTCACCAACTTGTCTTTCCTTAGTTTACGATACATTAAGAATACCGTGCTTTCCACAATGATGACCGCGCCGTCCACAATGATGCCAAAATCTATGGCCCCCAGGCTCATCAGGTTGGCCGAAACCCCAAAAAGATGCATGCAGATAAAGGCAAACAGCAGGGAGAGCGGAATGGTCGAGGCCACAATGAGGCCTCCGCGCCAGTTGCCCAGTAAGAGCACCAGCACCAGAATCACAATGAGACCGCCCTCCATCAAGTTTTGGGTCACGGTATCGGTGGTGTTGGCAATGAGGTCACTGCGGTCCAGAAAGGGTACAATGGAAATGCCCTCCGGCAGGGATTGCTGTATCAGGGCCATGCGTTCCTTTACCCCTTTAACCACTTCGTTGGAGTTGGCATCCTTGAGCATCATGACCGTGCCGCCCACGGCCTCTCCCTCCCCATTTTTGGTAAGGGCACCGTACCGTATGGCCGTTCCCATTCTTACCTGGCCAATGTCCTTGACCAGCACCGGTATCCCGTTGGTTGTCTTCACCACGGTGTTCTCAATGTCGGCCACATCACGCATCATGCCCTCGCCACGCACAAAAATGGCCTTACGGTCGCGCTCAATGTAGGCCCCACCCGTGTTCTGGTTGTTGTCTTGCAGGGCCGTAAAGACCTCCGTAATGGTAACGCCGGACGAACGTAGCACCTTGGGGTTCACGGCCACCTCGTACTGTTTGCTCTCACCGCCAAAGGCATTGACCTCCACCACGCCGGGCACCATGGCCATCTGTCTGGCAATGATCCAATCCTGCAGCGTGCGCAGCTCCATCACGGAATAGGTCTTCCTGTGCTCCGGAGCCACTTCCAACGTATATTGGTAAATCTCGCCCAGGCCGGTGGAAATGGGGCCCATATAGGGTGCTCCAAAACCTTCCGGGATCTCCTGCTGTATCTGGGGCAGTTTCTCTGCCACCAACTGTCTTGGAAGGTAGGTGCCCACGGCATCATCAAAAACCACGGTGACCAGGGAAAGACCGCTCCTGGAAATGGAACGGATCTCCCTGACATGGGGCAGGTTGCCCAAGGCCACCTCAATGGGGTAGGTCACAAACTGCTCTATATCTTCGGTTCCCAGATTGGCCGATTGCGTAATGACCTGTACCTGGTTGTTGGTAATGTCCGGAACGGCATCTATGGGCACTTGGGTCATGCTCCAAATGCCCCCCAATAAAAGAAAGAGGGTGAAGAGGCCAATGATGGCCTTGTTGTGTATGGAAAAATCAATGATTTTATCGATCATGGGTCTTTGGTTAAAAAGTATTGCCTATCCCTCCCCAGCCTTGCCCAAAAGCCAACCGTATGTTTTCCGTCAAGTTGCTCCATCCTTGCCCACTTCACCTACCACCCAGAACATGTATTGGACTTTTGCAATGAGGGTGCCAAGCCCAATAAGATCAAGACTTCTGTCCTCGGGGCATCCCCCCGAATGACTAGGTCGGGCGGGCCCGCCCGTACCGAACGGTACGTTCGGGCAGGCAGCCATTGCCATCGCGCTCGGGCAAAGGTGTACGCAGCGATCGCTTTGGCCGGGATTTACAGCCGTAAAAGCATTTTTACTGCATCATCTGGGTTCAACAGTGCCCATTGCCCTTCCTGGTCATTGCAACGCATACGTCTGGAAATCAATCCACAACAGGGTTTTTGGTGCCAACATCATAAAATCGCCGTGCTGCCAAATGCACCCTATACAAAGATAAAGGGATTGTGTTGGTCCAAGCCCAAAAAAGAGCTTAGACTAATTCTATTTTATAGCCTAACGGCATATGGGGCAGCGTCCCTTTTGCCGGTGCCCAGGGATTCAAACAAAAAAGAAGCTTAACCTCCGGGCTGGCCCGGAGCATCCTCGGGCCTCGGGTATGTCCGGGGCAGGTATCCAGGGCGTTTTCCATCCCCCGAAGGGGAAACAAAACAGCCGTTTCTTCCATTGACAAACTGGAACCAAGGGTCGTATTTGCATTTTATACCATTTCTATGCCTGCACTTCAAACGAGAACTGGTATTGAACAGAAGGCAGCGTACTGCTGGCACTTATTTTGGACAAAAGTTGATGGTTGATGTGCTCAGGGGCGGGTTCAGTTTCTTGAGCCCTGGGCTATTGCGTGGCAAACCCAAAGACGGTCTTGGAGAAATAGCGTTCCCCGGGGCGAAGTACCACGGACGGAAACTGGGGCTGGTTGGGGCTGTCCGGATAATGCTGGGTCTCCAAACAGAGTCCGCTGCGTTGGCCGTAATGCCCGCCACCGGGAATGGGCAAGGTGCCGTCCAAGAAATTCCCGGTGTACAGTTGTACGCCCGGTTCCGTGGTGGCCACTTCCATTACCCTGCCCGTTACCGGTTCTGTGAGTACGGCAATGGAACGCAGTTGTTTCTCCGGATTGTCCAGTGCCCAACAATGGTCGTACCCTCCCGCAACCCGCAGTTGCCCGTGGTCTGCCCCAATGTCCCTCCCAATGGCCTTTTGGGTTCTAAAGTCAAAAGGGGTGCCCGCTACCTCCATCAACCGGCCGGTGGGGATCAGGTTTGGGTTTACGGGAACAACGTGGTCTGCCCGCAGCTGCAGTTGGTGCCCCATAACGGATTTGGTAAAGTCCCCGGTGAGGTTAAAATAGGCGTGCTGCGTCAGGTTCACCACCGTGCTTTTGTCGGTGGTGGCCGTGTAGGCCACTTCCAAGGTGTTCTTTGCCGTGAGGGTGTAGGTGACCCGGACATCCAGATTTCCGGGGAAGCCTTCCTCCATATCGGGGCTTAGGTACCTGAGGCCCAGGGTGGCTTGCTCCCCGGAAGAGGTCTCCACCACTTCCCAGACTTTTTTGTCAAACCCTTCCTCGCCCCCGTGCAAGTTGTTGGGGCCATTGTTGGCCGCGAGCGTGTAGGTGGTGCCCTCCAGCGTAAATTGAGCGTTGGCAATGCGGTTGCCATACCGTCCGATCAGAGCGCCAAAATAGGGATGTCCCGCTTCATACCCGGCCAAGGAATCCAAGTTCAGCACCACATTTTGCAGGGTGCCGTCCCTATCGGGCACGGCCAAATGGGCAATGATGCCCCCATAGGTGAGGATGTGCACTTCCATGCCCATGGCATTCTTTAAGGCATAGCGGTGTACGGTTTCCCCTTTCTTGGTGGTGCCGTATGTTTCTTTGGTAATGGTGGTCATGGCCTTGTTTTTAGCTTGATGTTCTTGTGTAGCGGGTTTGTTCGGCGTTTTGCAGCTCCCTGCCCATAAAAATACTACAACCAGGAGCAAAAAACGACAGCTATGGTGCGTGGCTCGCATGCGTAGCATCCCAAGGGACAGGCGTTGGTCTTTCTTCATCTTGGGTGTTCAGGGATGTAACATCGATTAGGGCAAACAAGATACAATATTCAGGATTGTAAACGAAGAACCCCCTTGTGGACAAAAGGAAATGTTTGGCACCCCCACGCTTGGGAGATTTATTGTTTTTGTTGATTTCATTTTGGGTGGGCGCCGAACACAAAAAAAGCCCACAACCTTACGGATGCGGGCGGCTCCTGCCATGATGAGGGGACACTCTGGCCAAACTTGGGCTTCTGGGTGGGCACCGTGGGCCACATTTCCGTGCCCGTGCCTATTTTTTCTTCTGTTGGTTTTTGATGTTTTCCTCATCATAATCCACCTTGTTCGTGTCAATATTGGTGTTTCCGGTAGGATTGGTGGGGTTGTGCTGTTCCACTTTGCGCTTAAACTTTTTTTTGTCTTTGAATATTCCCATAGGGTTTCTTTTTTTGGTTCGATACAATTTATAAAAACAGCGCATTTTTGATCGATGCCAAAGCATTTGATGCTGCCGCTAAAGGTTGCCCATCATTTTTCCATCTTTGTTTCCGATAGCATTGGTAGCGATAGCACACCCTTGCCACCACCATACCCTTTATCTTTGGTGTGTTGTTGGTTTTCCCGCAAAGATGGGGTTGCGGCGCAGTATGTCCGTAACCTTTACTTTGAGGGGTGATGACCGCAACAGCACAACATCCACTCATAATGTTGTTTTGTGTGAAGGCCGATGCGGTACTGCCGTATCGGCCTTTTTGCGGCCACCAAGGTGCGCGACCTCACCATTTTGTTGGTTTTTTGGACTACCATAAAAATGGATGAAGCTAAACGGTGCCCATATGGCTTCCTACCTTGCGGTAAACAGAAACCAAATGGGAGTGATCTCCACAAACGGCAGACAAATGACCTTATATTACTATTCCGGAAATTCCATTGGTAAACAGACGCGCGCCTATGTGGCCGCATCCGACAAAAAGATATTGGCCGTGGACATAGCCAAGGACAAGGTAACGGGAACCCAATGGGCCGAACTGGCGCACGGGCTGGAGAAGCCCGTATCGTACTTGGTGAACACGGACCACCCCGACTTTAAGGAACAGTACGGCACGGACACGGTAACCATGTCCGATGACGACTGGTTCAAGGTACTGCAAAAATCCCCGGCGCTGTTAAGACATCCCCTTGTGCTTCACGGGGACAAGGTCATTGCCATTGAAACAGGTGCGCAGTTCAAGGAATATATGGCCCCCGATAGCGCGGGACTGGACAAGCCTTACCGCTAGTCTTGGTCCACATGGGCAGACGTGCCTTACTGCAATCTGCGAAACATTCCCCCTTTGACATCCACGCCGTGGCCGGGCCAAACCACTGCCTAGCGCTGCCCAAGCCTTCTGCAACATGCATTTCCGCCGGGGCAATAGCGGGTTGGCCCCTTTACCACCTTGGATGGGATATGGTTTGTGGTAAAAAACGGATGTTCAAGGGGTAGCACGGCGGCGAGAGTTTAAAACCACTTGAGTTTCTTTTACACCAGACAGAAAGTGCTGCTGGGCACATCACCTCCCGGTATGGTTCCTTCTGCTAAACTGTTGTTTCCCATCTGGATTAGTGACGTTCTGGGAGAGCAGAGCCGGCCAAACCCAATATCATCGGCAAAAAATCGGAACTTTTAAGGCCAAGGGGTTCTTTAATTGGGCAATGGCACATCGCTTTTAAAACAGCCAAGTACCCTTTTTTTTGCTATGTGATGTACGTTCGGGTACAGTCAATTGGTTCATGGGACAAAGATCGGGACGGGCTGGAAAAATCATTCCTTATTGGCCAAGTCTTATTCAACAGATGGTAACTGTTCATCGTTTTTGAGTGAGTCTTTGGAAATGAAGAATGGCATCAATTCACTATGGATACCTTTGTTAACGGTCAGTTCTTGGTGGTTCTGCTCAAACTTTTCCAGGGCGGCACTGCTTATCTCAGAATTCCAAAGATAGATTTGCTTTAAGCTGTTGAGCTCTGCAAACACCGAAAGGGCCCCATCATTCACCGCGGTATCGTAAATTTTAAGAAATTCCAATTTCTTAAGAGATGCAATTGACGCAATATCCGAAGTTTGCAATGGGGTACGATCCACTTCTAGACGTCTCAGGTTGGTGCATTGGCCCACCAGGGCCATCTCCACTTCGCCCAAGGGCAGTCCACTCAGGTCAAGCTCAACAATGTTTTTGGCCACAGGGCCCAGTTTCAAAATTTCTTCCGGCACATAGTTTGGAGGCAGAAAGACCACCACGCTTAGGGCATTGGAGCCTTTGGAAATGCGCTGTACCGTCATATAATCCGTGGATAGGCGGGTTAAGGTGGTATCTGCCACCTTTGGGAGTTCTGCCCATTCCGCTTGGTCATCCGGCCCGTACAAGGAAGCCAGCAAACCTACCAAGGGCTCGCCCTTATCCAAATGGCTCAGTTTTAGAGTGTCTGAGGCCCCGAGTGCAATCCATCGTTCCAGGATATTGATCTCGTTCTCGTTTAGGGGCTTTTTGCCTGTTGGCGGCATATGCGCGTCATCTTCCTTTGGAAGATACAGGCGGCGTATTAGCTCGCTTCCCCCGCTGTTTCCCGGAAGAATGGAACTGCCACTTTTACCTCCCTTGAGCATTGCCGGCAAATTGGTCATTAGCAATTGTCCTTTTTGTTTATTGGGATTGTGGCAGGAAATGCAATTGGCCTCCAAGATGGCATGCACCACATCCCCATAAATCAAGGGGTCCTCTGGCAGTTCCTTTTTAGCCTTTTTTGTGGGCAATGCCAAAAAATCTTCGCCGTGGGTGACCATACCTCCGTAGTGTCCTGTAAAGAAAACGAGCAATACCATTACAACCTGCAACATTTTGGAAAAGAGATGGAGTTGCCTTCCCATTTTGTTCACCGCATACCAAACCACCGCCAAAAGGGCCAAACCACTGCCGGCATATTGGTGCCAAAAGAGAAGATTTCCTTTTTCCGGGGTTTCCATGCCCAGAAAAAATCCTGAAATGGCCGTTGCCAGCGCGCTAATTACCGCTACCTGGAGCAGCGTATTGGGAATGGGCTTGTTGGTTAAGCCCAGAAAAGCGGTAAGTACCAATAAGACAATGGGAAAGTGCAGTACCAAAGGGTGCCATTTGCCCATCCAAGCCACTAGGGGTGGCAGGCGTATAAACGTCTCAAAAAGCAAACAAAAGACCAGAAAAACGGAAAGTGCCAAGACCACATAATCCACCCATGTTCTGTTTTTTACAGCCTTGGCCATTACGCTAAAAGATCGTTTATAATATTTCCCGATACATCGGTAAGCCTAAAGCGCCTGCCTTGATATTTGTACGTAAGTTGTTCATGATCAATGCCAAGCATGTGCATCATGGTGGCGTGGAAATCATGGATGTGTACTGGGTTTTCTATGACATTGTAGCCGAACTCGTCTGTTTTGCCATAATTGAGACCGGGCTTAACGCCTCCGCCGGCCATCCATATACTAAAGGCCCTTGGGTGGTGGTCCCGGCCGTAATTATCAACATCGAACTTGCCTTGGGCGTAGTTTCCCCTGCCAAACTCCCCGCCCCAAATGACCAAGGTATCCTCCAGCATGCCCCTTTGTTTCAAATCCAACACAAGGGCCGCTGATGCCTGGTCCACATCTTTGGCCTGTCCGGCCATTTCATTGTGCAAATTTCCGTGCTGGTCCCAACCTTGATGGTACAGTTGTATAAAGCGTACCCCATTTTCTGCAAGCCTACGCGCCTGTAGGGCGTTGGCGGCATAGGTTCCAGGTACTTGGCAGTCTTCCCCGTACAGTTTTATGATGGATTCCGGCTCCTTGGAAATGTCCATCACGTCTGGGACGGACATTTGCATGCGATAGGCCATTTCGTACTGTGCAATTCTTGATTCTATTTCGTCATCCCCGGTTTCCACATGGTGCAGTTTATTTAGGGAAGAGACATGGTCCAACAAGTGCCTTTTGTCCGATCTGGACAATCCGTCGGGGTCATTCAAGTAGAGTACGGGGTCCTTGCCCGATCGCAGCAGTACCCCTTGATGTTTTGAGTCTAAAAAACCACTGGACCACAATTTGGAATAGAGCCCTTGGCTATTGCCTTTGCCGCGGGAGGTCAGGACAACAAATGAG
Organism: Maribacter aquimarinus; assembly: GCF_047345505.1. Lineage (NCBI taxonomy): Bacteria > Pseudomonadati > Bacteroidota > Flavobacteriia > Flavobacteriales > Flavobacteriaceae > Maribacter > Maribacter aquimarinus. Next base: position 74,424 of record NZ_JBLFEO010000014.1, read on the forward strand.
GGAAGGTTCTTATTTTCGCTGCCAAGGCCATAACTGAGCCAGGAACCCATACTGGGCCTACCGGCGATCTGGGTACCGGTCTGGAAAAACGTAATGGCCGGATCGTGGTTAATGGCTTCCGTATGCATGCTCTTCACAACGGTGATCTCATCGGCAATTTTGGCAATGTGGGGGAAGAAATCACTGACCCATGTTCTACTTTCCCCGTATTGCTTAAACCCAATTTTTGGGGGCATCAGAGGGAATTTGTCCTGGTTTGCCGTCATTCCGGTGAGTCGCTGGCCATTTCTAATGGATTCGGGCAAATCCTCTCCCATACGTTTAATGAGGGTGGGCTTATAGTCAAAGGACTCCAGTTGGGACGGTGCTCCCGCCTGAAAAAGGTAAATGACCCTTTTCGCTTTAGGCGCAAAATGGGGCAAACCTAAGGCCTGTCTTGGAACTGAGGTACTGTTGCCCTTAAAAAGGTCGGGTATCAACAAAGACCCCAAGGCCAATGACCCGATGCCAACGCTGAGTTGTGAAAAGAAATGGCGACGGTTTTGCTTTAGGGGGTTTTCCGGATTCGGCTTGTCATCTTCCATACTTCTGTTATTCTTTGGTAATGGTTTCATCTAAGTTGTAAACGACCTGGGCGGTTAACATCAGGGCGGCCGTCTCAATGGGATCGGCATCATTTCTTGGATATTCCCCATGGGAAACAAGGGCAAGCGCATCCTCTTGGTTCATATTGTAGCTCTCCCAGGTATCGCTGTAGTACTTTTGCAGCAATGACAGTTCCTCTGTTTTTGGGCTGCGCACCAGAATGCTCCTAAAGAGGTGTGTTAACTTATCCTTTTCCGTCATAGGGTCTTTTGCGAGGTTTTGGGCCAAGACACGTGCAGCCTCAAGCACCTGGACATCGTTCTGTAGGGCCAACGCCTGTAAGGGGGTATTTGTCTTTTGCCTGCGCACTTCGCAAAAATCGCGCGTTGGGGCGTCAAAAATGGTCATGTTCGGTGGGGGCAGCGTTCTTTTCCAAAAGGTGTACAGGGACCTTCTGTAAAGCGCCTCACCCTTGTCCTGAACGTATTTTGTCAAGATGCCCCGGTTTCCCCCGGCATTGGTCTCTTCCCACAGACCCTGTGGTTGGTAAGGTTTTACGCTGGGCCCGCCTATTTCCGGGTTTAGGATGCCACTGGAGGCCAAGATGTAATCACGGATCATTTCACCGCTCATCCTAAAACGGGGCATGGTCGCCAACCATTTGTTTTCTGGGTCCAGCTCCTTCAGCTCAGGTCTTATGACAGAAGTTTGCCGGTAGGTGGCCGATGACACTATCTTCTTGATCAAATATTTAATGTCCCAATCATTTTCCATGAAATCCACAGCCAACCAGTCCAAGAGATCGGGGTGCGTGGGCAAACTGCCCTGTACACCGAAGTCTTCCGTGGTCTCCACCAAGCCTTTGCCAAAGATCATGGCCCAGATTTGGTTCACAAAGACCCTTGCCGTTAGGGGGTTGTCCTTATGGGTAATCCATTGGGCAAGGCCCAACCTGTTTTTGGGTAAGGCATCCGAGTAGGGAAAAACCTCATCGGGGGCATTGGGCAAAACGGAATCGGTGGGTTGGTCATATTCGCCGCGATTCAAGAGGTAAGTGGTCTTTGGTGCGGAATCGTTCATGACCATCACCTTAACGGAGGTCGTGTTTTTCATGTTGATAAAGGAGAGTACCCCGTTCTTGTCCTCTTCCGTAATGCTGAGATAGGGGGGGTCTGCATAGAACTCTTTCTCCGCTGCCCGTACGGCATCCATCTGTAGGCCTTTTTCATCCACTTGGTTAAAAAAGGCATAAAACTCGAAATAATTGGCCTGTGATATGGCATCATATTTATGGTCATGACAGCGGGCGCATTCCAGGGTGAGCCCCAGAATCCCCTTGCCCAGGGTATTGGTTCTGTCCAGGACGTAATTGGTACGATATTCTTCCTGTATGACCCCGCCTTCTTGGGTAATGGGATGGTTTCTGTTGAAGCCCGTGGCCAAAATCTGCTCTTTCGTGGCATTGGGCAACAAATCGCCGGCAAGCTGTAAGGTTATGAATTCATCGTAGGGCATGTTTTGGTTGAAGGCGTGGATTACCCAATCCCGCCAGGGCCACATGGTCCTGTAACTATCGTCCTGGTACCCGTGGGAGTCTGCATACCTGGCCACGTCCAGCCAATATTGGGTCATTCGTTCCCCATAGGCGGGAGAGGCCAAAAGAATGTCAATGGCCTTGTCCAGGGCTTTTGGGTCATTTCCTGTAAGAAGTTGGTCCACCAATGCTGGGGTGGGAGGGAGGCCATTAAGATCTAAACTCATGCGCCTAAGTAGGGTGGCAGGGGCAGCCCTTTCAGACGGTGCCAGACCATTCTCCTCCATTTTATTCAAAACAAACAAGTCTATTTCATTGTTGCCCCAGTCCTTTTTTTTGGGCTTGGGGGGCAACTCTTTTTTGGGGGGAATGTAGGCCCAGTGTTTGTCAAAAGCCGCTCCTTGGCTAATCCATTTTTTTAGGAGCTCCTTCTCCCGTGAGGTCAACGCCAGATTGGACTCGGGAGGCGGCATCACCTCATTGGGGTCGTCACTGATGATGTGCTGGTAAATGGCGCTTTTTTCCGGCTGTCCGGGAACGATCCCAAAACGTCCTGGGCTTTCTGGGAGTTCAGAGCGCGCTGCTTCACCGACATCCACCCGGAACCCCGCTTGTCTCTCGTTCGCGTCCGGGCCATGACAGGCATAGCAATTATCAGATAATATGGGCTTTATGTGAAAATTGTAGTCCACTACATTTGGCAGTGGCATTTCCTTGTATTCATCCCTGGAGAAATTGATGTTACCGCTGCGCAGGGCATATAGAAAACCCATAATCAGTGTCAATATCAGAATCAAAAACCCTTTTTGCTTCATTTAGTTCAATTAAAACAACAACAAATTACATAATTAATCAGAATTTAAGTTAAACAATCGTTATTTTAACCTTTGATGCGTTTATTGCGTAAAATACCGGTCTTTTTAGGGCTTTATCAAAGGGACTGTTTGGGGGCCCTTACCCCACTTGGGCCCATCTGTTCTGGTTGTCTTGATAGTGCTTGGGACTGCAATGGTACTTCTCCTTGAAGATTTTGGAGAAGTAGCTCCTGCTGGTGAGCCCAACGGTGTAAACGATCTCGGAGATGTTCAGGTCCGTGGTCTTTATGAGGTGTTCTGCGGTCTCTACCCTTACGTTCCTGATAAAATCCGAAACCGTGCGGTTGTGCAGCAGCTTAAACCCTTCTTGAAGCTTGGCGGGGGATAGGCCGGTCTTGCCGCTGAGGTACTTTAGGCTGTAGGCCACTTCTGGATAGTTTTTTATAAAGGTGCTAATGTCCTTTATCCTCGCCATCTCGTCCCGGGTCAGGGAGCCCAATTGGTTCTTGGAACGTTCCATGTCTTCCTTGTGCTGCTCAATTTCCAGGGCCAAGATCATGTGCACTATGCCCTTGATGAGAAGCCTGCGCACAATCCCTTTTTGCCTAATGGTCTGCAAGTGCGCTATTTGTTCGGATATCTTAAGGTTATAGGAGCCAATATAGGCAAAGGGGGCACTTTCCTTCTGCGGCATAAAGGCATTGGCCAATTGTTGCTGCAGCAGGCGGTTGTCCGTGCCGTCATCGGCGCCCGTACCGGTGTTCACCATAATACAGGTGAGCTGCACCTTTTGGCCCTTCCTAAAAAACAGGGTGGTCTCTTTTTTGGGGTCGCTTGCAAATATCCCGGTCTGGAATTGGTTCAGGGAGCGTTTTTTGCCCGCGGTGGTGAAACTATGGCTTATTTGCCCCTCGGCGCAATAGAGGAAGTGGATGGGGTTGGTATTGCCCAAGGAGCACTCCACCTGGGTATCCTCTAAAAAGGTAAGGTCGTACTCCATCAGTAAGATGTGCTTGTTCACTTCCACACCGGTGACCTCCCCGAACGCCTTGTCATTGTCAACGTTCAGGATGTGTTCTTTTTGGTCGCTGTTGCGCCTACCGCCCAAATGGCTTTGTAGTTCTTTAAAAATGGTCTCTGTGTTCGCTTGTGTAAGTTTTAGGGTTTGCATGCTGTTTTGTTTTGTGTGTGAATACTTTTGTTTTACCTGCCGTGATCGGATTACCCCTTAGGTGTGTTCAGGATTTTTCGGATGGCGCCCCACCCGTACTTTGTCCTTGGATGGGGTGGTTTCCGGCGCCGATCTGCGTTGCTGTAAACTCCAACACCGGCCAACCCGGGCATTGGTGGTATCGCTGTTTTCACGGGTGCTTGTTGTGGGGTTTACTTCGGGGCTCATCCATCATTTTTCAGGTTCCCTACAAAGATGGGGCAAGGGTGCCCCTTTGGTGTTACACAACTTTCTTGATTTGTTACATATTTATGGGAAAAAGCCCTTTTTAAGGCCGTTTTTGCATAAAAAGGGTGTTCCATTGGCCAATTTTGGCATTTTTTTGGCCGCGGCGGCCAAGAAAGGGCACCAACTGCATCAGGGACGCCCGGCGCTTAAATGATCGCTGCCTTTTGCCCTTCCTTTTGATCTGAGTTAGGTTCCTCCCGCGATTTAGGTCTTTGCGGGTATTTTAAGAGATTATGGCGAAGAAGATTGTAATTCCGGGCCCTTTGGTGGTGGTTTTTCATGGTCCTCCTACAGCTCCGGACCATCACGCCATTCCCGAACTTATGGAAACGTGCTAAACGGGCAGGTACACACAGAAGGTTGCGCCTTTTCCCTTTTCCCCCTCTGCCTCAATATGCCCCTTGTGGTTATCAGCTATCTTTTTGCAAATGGCCAGGCCAATGCCGGTACCGGAGTAGGTCTCTTTCTGGTGCAGCCGCTGAAAGAGTTCAAATATCTTGTCGGCGTTCTCTTGATCAAACCCTATGCCATTGTCCATTACCGAAATCCTATGATAAGCTTTTTCTTGGTGCTCCAGGTGCTGCGGCAGTTGGCGGGCATTTACCTGTTTACAGCTCACCACCACCTTGGCCTGTTCTTCTGTGGTCCTGTATTTAATGGCATTGCCCAGCAGGTTGGTGAGCAACTGTTCCATTTGGAAGGGTATGGCCCTTATTTTGGGCAGCTCGTCCACCACTATTTCCACGCCACTGCTCTCAATGCGTTCTTCCAGGTCTTCCATCACCTTGGTCATCACCTCGTTCAGATCCACTGGTAAAAAATCGTTCTTGTTCTTGGTGATCCTGGAATAGGTCAAGAGATACTTGATCAGGTTCTGCATCCTATTGGCGGCGTGGGCAATCTTTTTAAAGTAAATGGCCTCCTTTTCCGGAAGGGTCTCCACCGGAACACGGGAAACGAACATTTGAATTTTTCGCATCGGTTCCTGGAGGTCATGGCTGGCCACCCGGTTAAAGGATTCCAGCTCCGCATTGGAAAGCATCAGGTCCTGGTTCTTGCTGCGCAGTTCTTGCTCAATGCTGATCTCTTCGGTAACGTCCTGGACCACGCCCACCACAATTTTCTTTCCATCCCTTATCTCAAAATGGCCCGTGGTGCGCAAGTGTTTTATGGTTTTCTTTTTGGTGATGACCCGGTACACAATGGGTGTGGCCTCCCTTTTGGTCAGGGTGTCCGCCACACTTTGCCGGTAGGCCTCTCGGTCTTCGGGATGTACAAATTTTAGGTAATTTTCCTCGGAGGCCACAAAAGACTGTGGTTGGCACTCCAAAATGCGGTAGTAATTGTCCGATAAGGTCGAGGTTCGGGTTTCGGTGTCCCAAAGATAACTGCCCACTTTGGCCAAAACTTCTGCTTCGGCCAACAGACTGTTGTTCAGGGTGAGGCGTTCATTGAGCTTTCTAAGCTCATTCTCCCGTTGTTTCTCTTTGGTGATATTGCTGGTGGTAACGGTAACCCCGTCATTGAGCTTAATGGCGTGGGCACTGAACCAAAGGGTTTTCCCGTCTTGTTCATAGGAGGTCTCGTAGCTAACGGCTTCCTTTTTGTCCACGCACTGTACCAGATTCTCAAACACCCCGTCCTTGAAAACAATGGGGTACACATCGGACAGCTTTTTGTGTTTTAGCTCTTCCGGAAGTTCACCGGTAAGGGCATTTATGGCCTCATTGATAAACAGGAACTCAAAATCCACAATTTTCCCTTCGTCATTTCGTACAGATGCCAAGTGCATCACCACATTGGGGGTGCTTTTAAAAACATTGCTAAGGAAAGCGCGGCCATCCAGCAATTCCAAATTTTGTTTTTCCAGCCGTTCGTTCAACAGTTTCAAATGGGCCTCGGCCTTCTTTTCCAAGGTGCTGTCGCGGGCGGTGGTGGTAACCCCTTGGTCCAATTTATTGATGATGTTGGTAAACCAAATGGATTCACCTTTAATGTTGTATTCATATTCATGCACCTGGGTCTCCCCGGTTTTTAGGCATGCTTCCATCTTCTCTAGAATGCCGTTGTGCCGTGACGATGGAAACAGTTGGGTAAGGCGCTTTCCCTTGACGCTCCCAGGGTTTTCGCCCGTCAGGGCGGTATAGCTGTCACTGGTAAATTCAAAGACCATGTCCATCAAGGTTCCGTTGCCATCATAAATGGGGGTAAAGTGGCTAACGATACTAGGGCTGCTCTTGAGCACGTTTTTCATAAAGGCTTGCGATACCAGGGTGGCCTTACGCTCTCTGTAAAGCAAGTAAATGGCAATGAGGAGAATGAAAAGGCCCAGGGCGCCCAATACCAAAACCGTAAAAGAGGCGTGCAAAAACGATGATGCCGAGGCATCCTCGGGCCGCTGCGACCGTTGGATCAACAGCTTGCCAAGTTGCCCTATTTGATGGTACGGTTCAAGGGTGCCCATTGAATTTTGGATTAGGCCTTGCCCCATAACTGTACACGCCCCACCACGGCATGAAAGGGCATTGAGGAGTTTACCAAAGGAAAGCGTCAATACATTCCCTGCATTCAGCACCTTTTGGGTTTCCCGCCAGGAGTGGAGCAATGGCCAAAACTGCTTGTTGATCTCCCTAGCCTCAATCGTTATCGGGATATTGGGCCGCTGCGGGATGTCTGTTTTTCTTAGGGCCACCATACCCATATAAATATCGGCCCCTGCCCGTGGTTCCAAGAGTGGGATCCGCTCCCTTTCGGCTTGTTCGTAGGCCCTGGCCCAGTACGTCCCACTTAAGCCAATGCCCCCCAAAACGGATATGGCGCATAACAGCAGCGGAAGGGTATTGCCTCTATATTTTTTCAACTTAGTTGCCTATTTAGCCTTAGAAACTTGGTCTTGTCCTGTAAGTTAGAAACTTGGTGGGCAGTGCAAATTAAAAAAATGCAATCACGTCAACAAATGCACGCATCGGGTTCTTTTTTATATACGGAGCAGAAAAGTGTCCCTGTTCAGGGAAGAGGTGTGGTATTGCCAATTGAGGCGCAACACCTTGTCCACCGCCTTTTTTAGGGCACCAAAGGTGGTGGGCTTGTTAATGTAGATGTTGGCCCCGTTCACAAAGGTCTGCTCAATGTCCCTTTCAGAGGAAGAGGTGGAATAAATGGCCACGCACAGGTCTTTAATGCGTTCGTTTGCCCGGATTTCCCGCAGACACTGCATTCCGTCCTTGATTGGCATGTTCAGGTCCAGGAACACAATTTCCGGTAAGACAATGTTGGGCAGCAACAAATAGTCCATCAGTTCTTGGCCATTGATGAAAAGGGAGAGCTTGGTCTTGATGTCCAGCTCGGCAATGGCGTCCTTGAAAAAAAGACGGTCATCCGCATCATCGTCCGCCAGGGCAATGTTCATTTGGGTCAAGGCCATTTGCGTATCCTTATTATACTTGCGTTCGTTTTGTAATGATGCGTTCAAAGGCCGATGGGGTCAGTCCCGTGGTTTTTTTGAATTGGGCAGATAAATGGGCCACACTGCTATAATCCAATCGGTGCGCAATTTCGGTCAAGGTAAATCTTTTTTCCATGATCAGGGTCTTGGCTGCATCAATTTTTTTTAAAATGATGAACTGCTCAATGGAAGAATGTGTTTCCTCTGAAAACACGGTGGACAGATGGGAATAGGAGTAGTGCAATCTGGAGCTCAGATAGCTGGATACATTATATTTCCGTGTTTTTTCCGGATGCCTCACCATTTCCGTAATGGTGTCCTTGATCTGTTGTACCAGAATGGCCTGTTGGTTCAGCAAAATCTCAATGCCATAGGGCGCCAAGACTTGCTTTACGGAGTCCTGTTGCTCCGGGGACAAAGTTTTGGTAAAGGTGATTTCCCCACGTTGCGTCAATTGGTAGGGAAAACCGAGGGTGTCCAGACGTTCCCGTAATACCTTTTTGCACAGGAGTTCGTAATTGAATGTGACGTTCATCTTCATAGGGCCGGTATGTGATGTTCAGCACCTTTTTTTTCCGCAGAACAAAGGGTACTGGCCACAAAGATGACGTAATTTATTGAATTTTTGGCGTTCGCTCCGCTAGTTGCGCCTTTGTCACGCAAGCAAAGGTATTTTCCACAGCGGTGGAAGATACCTTGGCTACTTTTTTCCGCTGCTTTCCCCTAGCTGGGGTTGGCTGCCAAACTAAGGGATTGACCAAATGCAGGGAGGGCACCTATAAGAGGGCATGTTGGGTAGCTGTCATTGGGCCCTTGCGCCCGGTATGATGGTTTTTTTTATGGCCTGGCTTGGCATCGCAGTTGTTTTTAATTGCCCCAAGTGGGGATGGGGTGGGATTTTGGCAGAAAGGGCAGGCCATCGTTGGGTGCCCGATCGCAAGTGCAAGTCATTACGTGATCTTATCCTTTCTGTCCATATTTTCCTTGGGCACCGCGTTGAAGAATGCTGCCATTTCGGTGTCCGCAGCCGGACTGTAATTGGCCAGCACCGTGCCTTTACCACCATCCCGGGTCTCCACGGCGTATAAAATGCTCATGTCAGACGGGTTGGTGGTGCCCTCAAAACGGTGCTCGGCGTGTATGTGCACCTCGGACGGGCCAAAGGTATTTTTGCTTTCCAGCTCCCGTAACTTTCCTTGCTCAATGCGGTAATTTTTCTCGTAGCCTTTGGCCACATAGTCGTTAATGTACTCTTTCTCGCTTCGCGTGTTCATTTTTTTTTGGATTTTTAAAGTTCAATAAAAGGGATTAGAGGTCAGTAGATAGTTACCTATTTTAAATCGAGTTGATAGCCTAAATGTCAGGCTGAGCGCAGTCGAAGTCTTCCTTGGCTGGCAAATGGTTCTCGACTGCGCTCGAACTGACAATAGTAAAAATTATTAACCGTATTATAATCAAATAATTACCTTGTTTGATGGATAAGTATTTATCTACTGACCTCTAAAAGGGAAATCCCGGCACCGGCACCTCAGTGCATGGTGTCCTACTTGTCGTCCGTGGCGTCGTCTATCTCATCTTCCACTTCCTCGGCACCTTCTTCAATGCCTTCCCCGACATCTTCAATGCCTTCCTCAATTTTTTCGCCCGGTTTTTTTTCTTCCCTACAACTGTTTAGAAGGGTAAGCGTACCGGCCATGCAAAAGAGAAAAAAAACACGTATCATTTTCGTTTTCATAATATTTGGAATGTAAGAGGTTGTTGTAAAAAATAAGGGTTACCCTCGTCGTTGTGGGTAAGAACCCGTGATTCATAATCTAACTTGTAACTGTAAGACGTAAGATTTTGTGTTTTTGGTTTTATGGATTATCGTTACCTATTTTCAGGGTTTTTGTAATCGAACCTATTTATAACCTTACGTTTTACGTCCCAGGGTCTTTAGTCTGGCCAAAATCATTCTCGATTCCACGACCTAAGTGGCAGTGCCAAAAAATGAATAAATTGGTGCCGGGATTCCAGGCTCTTGCCATGATTCGGCTATACTTTTTTTCTGCCCGTGATGAGGCTGATCACAAAAAGGACCAGAAATATAAAGAACAGGATTTTGGCTATGGAGGCAGCTCCGGCGGCAATACCGCTAAAACCAAAAATGCCGGCAATAATGGCCAAAACAATAAAGGTAATGGTCCAGCGTAACATAGGTGTTTATTTTAAGGTTGTTAAAAACTTGGTTCCTCACCAAACTCATACCAAAGTTGCCATTTTAAAATAAGCCAGATCAATGGCATCGCATTGGTTTTTAACGGGATTGGGAGGCATCATCAGGGCCGGTGCGCCCATAGTTGTTAAAGGGCGGCAGGTTTTAGGGCCGTTTCCAGGGGTTGGCTCTCAAAATCTGGATGCAGTGGGTGCGCTTTCAGGGCAAAGGTTTTGGGTAGGGTGGGAAAGGTGCGCACAAATTTCGGGGAGAAAAGCCCATTGAGCCAGCGGTGATGTTGGTCCGCTTCAATGATGAGCGGTATTTCATTGTCTAAATTGTTGAGCTGGTCGTTGGGGTGGTTCCATCTATAGGTTAAGAGGGTAAAGGTATGGAAACCGTCCGAGGTGGTATTGTAGAATCCCGCCAGGCAGAAAGGTTTTTGTGGTGCGCTGTAAAGATGATAGGGCCGCAACCCGGCAGGGGTCAAATGTTGTAGAAAGAATCCGGTAACGGGAACCAAGCACCTTCTTTTCTCCAGACCGGGAAGGCACCAAGGTTGCCGCAATGCGCTTTCCATGTTCATGGACAGCGTGGCATGCCGGTCCTGGAAATGACGCCAACTGCCCTGATGGCCTTCCGGTAACAGGCCCCAGATGGCCGGACTTATGCATTGTTGTTCCCTTTGGCCCAAAATGAGGACGGTGGTTTCTGCCTTGCCGCGCAGCAACCTTGGGTCCGGGAGCAAATGCGGATATTTCAGAGGTCGTTTCAGGAACTTCTCTAAACCTTTGTTGCTTATGGAAAGGGATAGGGTGGGATACAAAATTTGGGAATCGTTTTTAGGTTCGCTCTTAGGCGTTGTTACTGGTAATGATCGTGTCACGGCCTACCGCAGCTCCCCTTCATTTAGCTGGAACTTATGGGGATGTCCCTTGGGATGTCCAGCGTGCGTATGGGGAACGGGATGGTGATGTCATGGGCGTCAAAGGCCTTTTTAATGGCAATGACCGCCGTGGTCTTTGCCTTGGCCACTTCCAAGGCAGAGGTGGAGGCGATCCAAAATCGGATTTCAAAATTAATGGAACTGTCACTGAACTCCGTGTACAGAAAAATGACGTCCGCGGCCCGCTCCACGGCCCCAAAGGTTTTGGCAATGGTGTCGCAGACCAGGTCCTTGGCAAATTCCAAATCGGTGTCGTAGGCCACGCCACAGCCAAGGATAACCCGGGACTGGGCGGTAGAGGAATAGTTCTTTATGGGGTTCTCCAAGACCAGTTTGTTGGGGATGTAGACCAAATTGTTGTCCGGTTGCTTAATGGTCACCGCCCTGAGGTCCAGGTCGATCACCTCGCCCTCGTAACCATTGCTTTCGATCCAATCGCCAAATTTCACTTGTTTTATGTAGGAGAGCACAATGCCGGAATAGGTGTTGGCCAGGGCACCTTGCAGGGCCAGCCCCACGGCCAGGCCCGCCACCCCGGCACCGGCCAAAATGGTGTTCAGGGTCTTGCTCAGGTCCAAAATTCCAAGCACCAAAAACAGCCCGATCAAGATTACCAGAACGGACACCAGTTTGGCAATGATGTTCTTCATGGTCTGTTGTAAGCTGCTTTTCTGAAGCAACCTCAGGGACAGCTTGCTTACATAGCGAGACACAAAAATGACAATGATGAATACAATGATGGCCAGCACCATATTGGGCAGGTTCAGGACCAGGGCATCGGCCCAGGAATGCAACCTGTTCAGCATTTCGGTCCATGCTTCCTTCAGCTGTATTTTCATTGTTTGCATTTTATTTGTTACCGAGGCCTTTATGCCCGCTGCGCCCCTGTCCAGGCTTCCATAACACAAAAACAATGGCCCTGTCCTTTTGGGGAGCAAGGCCATTGACCAACCATCAACTAAAATCATCTGCCATCCTTCCGCTTCACCCAATATTTAAGGGCCATGGCCAAGGGCGGCAAGGAATTGTCTTCTAGATGTCCTGATCCGTGTTCCTTTGGTAGCGCCCATCCTGCACCGCTCATCTGAGCACTTTTTTGAGCAAGAGCATCAAGCCATATTTCTTAAAACCGTCCAACAGGGAGGCCAGGAAGTTCATGTGATGTAAATCTTTTTTTACCTGATGCTGTACAAGTTTCACCTCTTCCCACTCAATCTGTCGCCTTAAATCCAACATTTTCAGCTGCAGATCAATGTCTTTCAATGAGGTGTAGTCGGTTTTTTTCATCTGTTGCTATTTATTTGTTTTTTAAGGTCAAGGTAAGGGTCAGAACTGCCCGTTCCGTTTCAGGCGGGTGTTATTCGCCAATCAACATTTCGGCCGGTATCCACTATGGTTAGGACTTGTTTTATTCCTCGAAATAATTTTTGGACAGTTTTTTAATGAGGGTCCTTGCCAAGGGCTTGCGTAGGGCGCGCACCACCAACATGAGCAGTACAAAACAGCAACCCACCAGCAGAAAGCCCAAGGGGGCGCTTTCCAAGTAAAGCGTAAGGGCCAATGCGGCCGATATGGCAAAGAAAAGTACGGCCATAAGGAGCAACAGCCCATAAAAGAGGTAGGTGCTTCCCTTGGTGGTGGCCACTGTCAAAACCTTAAAGCCCTTGAGCTCGTAGTATTCCTTGGTGGTATCCAAATAGGCCTTTCCCCTCTGGGCCGCATCGGCCGTGGTTTCTTCCAATGACGCCACTACACCCATTATGATTTCTGGAGCTTTTTGTTCTTGGCCTTAAGTTCGGCCAATTTCTTTTCCAGGGAGCTAATGACATCGTCCGTCTTATGGCTCACGTCGTTGACAATATCTTCCAGTTGATGGTCCAGGCTGGCCCGTTTGGAGGCCACGGTCTGGGCCGCCCGATCCCGGAGGTCCAGCGCGCTTTCCGCTAGGGATTCCTTGGTGGCCTCGGCCTCCTGTACAATGCGCCGCCTGGTGGCAGAGCCCTTGTCCGGTGCAAAGAGAATGCCCAGGGCCGCACCAATGGCCGTGCCGGCCAAAACGCCTAATAATGTGTTTCCACTATCGTTCATGTTGTTAAGTTTTAAGTTACTACTGGTTTTCCCCAAAATTGCAATAAATTAGGGGATGTCCTTGACGTAATAGCGTCAATGATTGCCCTAGATGCAATATGGGCCCCAGCGTTAAGAAGGCAACGGATAGCATACCTTTAAGGGGCACAAACTTTTTACCTTTATAAACTAAATTCCGTGAACCTATGATACATACCAAAAATCCGTACAATAACGAACCCATTGCTTCCTATGCCCCACATACGGATGCCCAGATCGAGGCCTGCATAGAAAAGGCCCATACCACATTTTCCCAATGGAGGGGCTATGGTATGGAAGAGCGCTTGGTTCCCATGGGGGCCCTGGCCAAACTCTTGTTGGAGCGCAGCCGGCGTTACGCTTCCCTGATGAGCCAGGAAATGGGCAAACCCATACAACAGGCGGTGGCAGAAGTGGAAAAATGTGTTTGGCTGTGCGATTTCTATCATGAGAACGCAGAAGATTTTCTGGCCGATGAGCTCATAGAAACCGAAGCGGGCGAGAGTTTTATCAGTTACGATCCCTTGGGGGTGGTGCTGGGGGTAATGCCCTGGAACTATCCTTTTTGGCAGGTGCTGCGCTTTGCCGTGCCCACACTGCTGGCCGGCAACACGGTTTTGTTGAAGCACGCCAGTAACGTCACCGGCAGTGCCCTGGCCCTGGAAGAACTCTTCAAAGAGGCCGGTTTTCCGGAGGCGGCCTTTACCACTGTTTTGGCCAACCACGGGCAGGTGGCCCATATCATTGCCCATGCACACGTACGGGCTGTGAGCGTCACCGGGAGCGGAACGGCGGGCAGCCATATTGCCAAACTGGCCGGGCAGTTTGTAAAGCCCTCGGTGATGGAATTGGGGGGCAACAACGCCTGTATTGTCTGGGAAGATGCCGACCTGGATGCCCATATGGACACCATGGTAAACGCCAGGATGCAAAATACGGGACAGAGCTGTATTGCCGCCAAACGCTTTATTGTCACGGAGCCCATTTATGATGATTTTGTGGCGCGCTTCAAGGAAAAGCTCAAAAATCTGAAGCGCGGCGATCCGGCTTCCGAAGCAACGGACATTGGGGTCATGGCCCGTGAGGACCTGGCCCGGGAACTGCAGCAACAAGTGGCCCGCTCCGTTGAAAAGGGAGCGGTGGTGACCCACGGAAATACCGTTGAAAAAGCCTACTACGAGCCCACGCTGCTGGAAAATGTAAGACCTGGTATGCCCGCTTTTGATGAAGAACTCTTTGGTCCCGTTGCGGCCGTGATCAAGGCCAAGGACCGGGCGGAAAGCCTGGAACTGGCCGCCAACTCCAAATTTGGGCTGGGCACCATGCTCTTTACCCGAGATGTGGAAGCCGCCCGGTGGGCCATTGACCAAATCCCCGACGGGGCCTTTTTTGTGAACGATATGGTGAAGTCAGACCCACGGCTGCCCTTTGGGGGCACCAAGATGTCCGGGTACGGAAGGGAACTCTCCAGGGAGGGCATTCACGAATTTGTGAACAAAAAGACGGTGTACCTGAAGCCTTGACGGGTTCTGGGTAAATCGTGGTTCTGCCCTAAGCGGCCGGGAAACGCATCTTGCCCATCAACCATGGTCCTGGGGATGCTCCCAAACCGCCACCGCTTCCTTGGCCATGAACTGTTGCATCTTAAACTCCTTGTCCCGCTGTGCTGCGTCCCGTGCATAGTACATTTCGGAATAGACGTAACCGTGGTGTTTTGCATCCAGGGCCGATGCGCCGTAGAAAATGGCCTTAAAATTGGCCCAATGGCAGGCGCCCAAGCACATCATGCAGGGCACGCAGCTGGTGTAGAGGACACAGTCTGACAAATTGTGCGTTTTTAGGGTACGGCAGGCCACCTGAATGGCCTTCAGCTCCGCGTGTTGGGTACAGTCGGTATCGGCCTTGACCGAATTGCTCACCTCGGCAACAATCTTCCCGTTTTGGACGATCACCGCCCCAAACGGACTGCCGCCATCGTTCATTTTTCCTTGGCGGGCCAGGGCAATGGCGCGTTCCATAAAAATAACATCTTGTGCTGTGGGCATCATTTTTTTGTTTTTTTAGTTTGATGAAAGATTGCTGTGGATGCACCTTGAGACCTGCCCCGAAATAGGTTGAAGGTGCAGGTCAATGCGGCCCAATTGAGCTGCGAAGATAGCCATACCAGACCTAAGCTGCTTCAATGATGGGTTCGCACACTTGCAATTGTCATGATCATGGGTCTTGTCTATGGCACCGTGCCCAACGGGAAAATAGGCAATGGAGTGCCTTGGCGCTGCGGGAAAAGGGTCATTTTTCCCGCCAAGCCTCTTTGAAGGCAAAATCTGCTTGCGGAAAGCGCTCCCGAGTACTGGTTTCGCTCTCCCTGAGTTCCTGGGGCAAGTCTTCCAGCCGTCCGCCGTAGTACCCTACGGCCACGGCGGTGGCAATATGGAAAGCCTCGGGGACTTCAAAGACGCGCTGTGCCTTTTTCCAGTTTACCCCGGCCATTTGGTGCATTCCTATCCCCATATATTGTGCCTGTACGCCCATTTGGGCCACGGCCTGTCCCAGATCGTGGAGTGCATGGAAATTTTCTCGGCCTTTGGCATCCTTTGTTCTATAGGCGGTTAGCATGAGCATCGGGGCGTTTTTTGCCCACTTTTGGTTAAAGTCGCTCAGACAGGCCAACATCTTGCCATAGGGCGCGGTGCCCCGATGGGCGTACAAAAACCGCCATGGCTGCAGGTTGTTGCTGCTGGCAGACCAGCGTGCCGCCTCGAAGAGTTGTTTTAAATGCATGTCCCGAAGTTTTTCCAAAGCAAAGGTGCGCGGACTGTAGCGCTGTTTTAACAGGGCAAAAATCTCGTGTTCGCAATCTGCGATCTTTTCCATTTGTAATTGGTCCATTTCCGTCATTACCATAGTGATTTAGCAATTTTTTTGATGAAGCTAGGGATATTCCCCCCAATGGTTTAACCGAAAAGCGCACAAGTTTAACCCCAAAGCGGCAAACCATTCCAGGGACTCTGGTTTTCCTGGGCCAGGCCATTGCGCGCTCCCAGGGAAGCACTCGCACTGACGGACCATGTGGAACATTTTCGCGGATGTTTCACACGGCAAACGGGTTCCACTTCCCGCTTCGCAAATCAATATATTAAATCAATTTTATTTATGTACCCCAAAAAAGAGGGGGTTATATATTCTTATAATCATAATTATGTGTTCAATACCCCTATAAAATTAGGGTAGTATTGTATGTAACAATATCTTTCGACCCGAAAACATTCAATTTTTAATACGAGTTTGAAGATGGGAGGTTTTAATAAACAAAGAAAAAATCATCGGAAGGCATGAAAAAGACCACTTTAAAAAATAGCCCGTTCCAGATACGGGCACCGGACAGGGCGCCACCAGGGAAACCTCTAGAAATATGGCACCACGGCCGAGGCAAAGCGCCGTTCGGTCTTATGACAAACAATCACAACAGTACAAATAACTAAATCATCAACCTTATGAAATGCACAAAATCAATTTTTAGCCTATTCATCCTCTTTATGACCACCACCCTGGGGCTTTATGCCCAAGATGCCGAAGACAATGCCGATGACAAGGTGAGCGTGGGCCTTAGCCTTAACCATGACGCTTTCTTCGGCTTTAACCCTATGATGACCTTCGGGTATGCCATTAGCGATACCGATGCCTTCACGGCCTATGGCATCCAGTGGGGAGCCGGAACGGGCAGCGCTTGGGACCAGTGGACGGAGTTTGGTATTGGTTACAACAAAACCGTTGGCAACTTCGACATTAATCCCCAATTGGGCTTTACCATGGGGAGCTTGCTCTCCAGTGGCGCCGCGCAGCGCGGGGTGGTAGGGGATGGTATAGTGCCCAACCTCACCGTGAACTATGGCACCGATCTGTTGGAAGGCCAGTTCTATTTTGGCTATTACGGGGCTTTGTCCAACACCACCGAGGCTGGGGAGGCCACCAACAACTATGTGCACTACTGGGCCAATCTGGGCATAAAGCTCACCAGTCACCTGTCCTTGGGCGCCCATTTTGAGGAGCTGTACCTATCCGGAGGGGATGTCAATGGCGGCGCTACCCTGGACCGTGCCGATGGCTATGTGTGGTTGGGGCCCTACCTCCAATTCGCTAAAGGAAATGCAGGTCTGCGTTTCTCCTTTGGAGGCAATCTTGCCGATGAGGCCGATCGTTTTGCCCCCAATGATTTTTATAAGTTGAGTTTCTTTGTATCGCTCTAAAGACTTGCGATAACCTTAAATGACCAACCCCTTTTATAATTCTTAAAAACCGGCCTTTTGGCCGGTTTTGTCGTTTTATGGGCCCATTTCCAAGAAATGGGCCCGGAAAGGGAGATTTAGCCAAACGTTGAGGCCACGTTGAAGCCCGCTCCGGGAGCTTGGGGACAAAGTGCCCAAAGTGCCCACGGAGCAACCCCTCCGCTTTTTCGCAGTGAAGTGGAAAACCACCTCCCCTTGATTCAGGGGAGGAGCTGGTTCTTGGTTTCAAATGCAACCTATACTATAAACCACACTTTTAGGGCATAATGACAATTGTCATAAAATAGAAGGGTCCCAAGCGGTAATTTTACACCACCTTGTTATAGAGGCAACTATAAAAATCTTAAGTATGGAAATAGCAATTGAAACCAAGAAAAGGGTGTACCGCTTTGGTGATAAGAGCGCGGACGGCAACAGCACCATGAAAAACCTATTGGGGGGCAAAGGGGCCAATTTGGCCGAGATGAGCGCCCTTGGCATTCCGGTACCACCGGGTTTTACCATTACCACCGAGGTCTGTACGGAATACAATGCATTGGGACAGGAAACCGTGCTGGGCATGATCAAGGAGGAAGTGGAGGATGCCGTGAACAACATAGCCCGCATCATGGGCACCGAGTACGGTAACGTGGACAACCCCTTGCTCATTTCCGTGCGTTCCGGGGCGCGGGTCTCCATGCCCGGGATGATGGATACCGTATTGAACCTGGGGCTCAATGACGAGGTGGTGCACGGCCTGGTGGCCAAGACCAACAACGAGCGTTTTGCCTGGGACTCCTACCGCCGCTTCATTCAGATGTACGGTGGCGTGGTGCTGGGCATGAAACCGGAAAGCAAGGAGGACATTGATCCCTTTGAGGAAATTATGGAGCACTTGAAGGAAAAACGCCAAATTGAGCTGGATACCCAGTTTACCGTTCAGGACCTGAAGGATCTGGTGTACGATTTTAAGGATGCCGTTAAAAAGCGTACCGGACATGATTTTCCCTCCGATCCCTGGGAGCAATTGTGGGGCGCGGTCATTGCCGTTTTCAATAGTTGGAACGGCGATCGTGCCGTCTATTACAGAAACATGCACGGCTATCCGGCGGAATGGGGCACGGCAGTGAACGTGCAGGCCATGGTTTACGGCAATATGGGCGATAACTCTGGCACCGGGGTCTGCTTTACCCGCGATGCCGGCACCGGCGAGAACGTGTTCAATGGCGAATATTTGATCAACGCCCAGGGCGAGGATGTGGTGGCCGGTGTGCGCACCCCACAACAGATTACCAAGTTGGGTTCCCAGCGCTGGGCCGAGCTGGCCATGGTGGAGGAAGCCGATAGGGCCCAAAACTATCCTTCCCTGGAAGAGCTGATGCCACAGATGTACCAAGAGCTTTTTGCACACCAGGCCACCCTGGAAGCCCATTATAAGGACATGCAGGACATGGAGTTCACCATCCAGGATGGAAAGATGTGGATCCTACAGACCCGTAACGGGAAACGTACCGGCGCCGCCATGGTAAAGATTGCGGTGGACCTGTACAAAGAGGGCAGCATTGATGAAGCGGAAGCCCTGCTGCGCATTGAGCCCAATAAGTTGGATGAGCTGCTGCACCCCGTTTTTGACCCCAAGGCCATTAAAAGGGCCCATATCATTGCGCAGGGGCTGCCTGCTTCCCCAGGGGCCGCCACGGGCCAGTTGGTCTTCTTTGCGGACGAGGCCAAAAAATTCAGGAACACCATCCTAACGCGCATAGAAACCTCCCCGGAGGACCTGGAGGGCATGAACCTGGCCAAGGGCATCTTAACGGCCAGGGGCGGGATGACCTCGCACGCGGCCGTAGTGGCCCGGGGGATGGGGAAATGCTGTATTTCCGGCGCTGGCGCCCTTAAGATAGATTATAAGAACCGGACGCTTACCGTAGAGGGCAAGGAATACCATGAGGGCGATTGGATTTCCCTGAACGGTTCCACCGGAAACATCATTGAGGGCAAGGTGGCCACCATTGAACCCGTCTTAAGCGGGGAATTTGCGGAATTGATGGCCATGGCCGACAAATATGCCAAAATGGAAGTGCGCACCAACGCGGACTCGCCCAAGGATGCCAAGGTGGCGCGTAATTTTGGGGCCAAGGGCATTGGCCTTACCCGAACAGAGCACATGTTCTTTGAAGTGGACCGCATCAAGGCCATGCGTGAAATGATATTGGCCGATACCGTGAAAGGACGTAGGCAAGCCCTGGGCGATCTCTTGCCCATGCAGCGGGAAGATTTTGAGGGTATTTTTGAGGCGATGGACGGCCTGCCCGTGACCATTAGGTTACTGGATCCCCCTTTGCACGAATTTGTGCCCCACCAATTGGCCACCCAAAAGGAACTGGCCGAGGACATGCACATTTCCCTGCAGGCCGTGAAGAACAAGGTGGCCGAACTACAGGAGTTTAACCCCATGCTGGGGCATCGGGGATGCCGCTTGGGCAATACCTACCCGGAAATTACCGAAATGCAGACCCGCGCCATCATTGAGGCCGCCCTGAACCTCAAGGCCAAGGGCATTGCTTCCAAACCCGAGATCATGGTGCCGCTCATAGGCACGGTCAAAGAGTTTCTAGAGCAAGAGCGCATTATCCGTAGTACGGCAGATGAGGTTTTTGAAGCGTACGGAGACCGCGTGGAGTATCTGGTGGGCACCATGATCGAGATTCCCCGGGCCGCCCTTTTGGCGGACCAAATCGCTGAACATGCCGACTTTTTCTCCTTTGGCACCAATGACCTTACCCAGATGGCCTTTGGCTATTCTCGGGACGACGCCGGTAAATTCCTGCCCATTTATCTGGAAAAGGGCCTCTTGATCGTTGATCCGTTTGAGGTGCTGGACCAAGAAGGCGTGGGCCAACTGGTTCAGATGGGCACCGAGCGCGGACGTAAGACCAAGCCCCAACTCAAAGTGGGCATTTGTGGCGAACACGGTGGGGAGCCCAGTTCGGTGGAGTTTTGTCACCGTATGGGCATGAACTACGTAAGCTGTTCCCCTTTCCGGGTGCCCATTGCCAGAGTGGCCGCCGCCCAGGCCGCCATCAAGGCCAACATGGTCCACTGATTCCGAAAGTGCCTGCGAGCGGACAGCCGCCCGAGTGCCTTTTCCAAAAGTCCCCAAAGCGCCCTGCGCTTTGGGGACTTTTTTATGTCCATTGGGGAAAGCCGAGTTGAAAAGTGGGCCTCCTGGGGGCGGGGAATGAATTGCGCTTGCGGAAGAAAGGGTTGGTTAAGAGGGTGAATTTATAACCAAAGGTTCTTTCCAGACCTGTTTCCCGCTCTGGGAAATCCATCCCAACCTAACCCAAAGAGCCCACGGAGCAACCTCTCCGCTTTTCCGCAGTGAAGTGGAAAACCAACTCCCCTGGGTCAAGGAAAGGGGCGGGCGCTTGGTTTTCAATTCAACCTATCATCCAAGCCTTGCCTCGCAGACCTCAAAGGGGCTCGTAAAAAACCAAATCCTGTTCTTCCATGGCCATAACGATGAGCTTCACATAATCGTCCACGGTCTTGCTCACTTGTTTGGGGTCGTAAATGTCCACGGAGCCCCGCCAAATGAGCGAACGTTCCTTGTCCACACAGATGCAGTACAGGGAGGTCTCTGCGTGGTACACGGTGTACTGGTCATAGTATTCCGCGTTGTAGAACACCTCTTGGTCGTTCAGGTAGTCTTCCTTGAACCCATTGGGGTTCAGGTTGAGTTCCGAAAAGGTTTTTCTGAGCCTGTTCTTGCTATCCGATCCGGTGATCTTGGTGAGCAATATGGCATCAAAATCCTTGTCCAAGAGGCTTTGCTCCACGGCGTCCAGTTCTTTCTCGGTTCTTTTGGCATTGGTGAAGGACACGTCAAAGACATCCAAACTGCGCATGGCATCCGCCCCGCGCGCATCAAAGGCCGATTTCAACTTGGTTTCGAATGCCTCACGGGCAGCGGTGTCTTGGGTCATGCCCACCAAAAGGACCTTGTTGGCATGGAAAATGACGTGGTCCGGATTTTTCCAATTCTCCACCATTTCCGCATCGGAACAGGCCAGTAGCAGAAAACTGAGCAAGAAGGTTGTTTTTTTCATCGTCTTTGTTTTAGGGTCATTGTTGTTGCGGTGGTCCAGGGGGGCATTTAGCCGGGCAAAAGGCGCTTGTTGTCCTTCATCAGTCCCCGGATCAGCATAAAGAGCCTTTCTTTGATCAGGGCATAGTTTTTTCTATGGTCCCGCATTCTTTTTCCCAATTCTTTATGGGCGGCGATATAGGCTTTTTCCAAGGCCCTTTCATTGGTGGAGTTGGTCATGACGTCCAACTTGTTTTCGTGTTTTTGAAGTTGGGCCAGCAACTGCATTCCAGAGGTTTCCAAGGTGGTGAGCCGGGACACCAATTCTTGGACCTCCTTAAACCTGTGGTTGTCCAGCAGTACCTTGGTGTTCTCGGTAATGAGGATGTTAAGGAACTCCTGTTCGTCTTTGGAGAATTCCAGTTCGGAGCGCCAGGCCAAGCTTTGTTCATGCATTTCATCGGCAGGGAGCCATTCGGTGTAAGAGACCATTGTTTCCATATTTTTTTTTGATTCTTTTTTTCTTTAGGGAAAACCCCATCCAAATATACTTAAGGCTTGCCGTGGGGAAAATGACCCTCATCAGTTGGGCGCCATGGGTGTTGGGCTTTCCCTAGGTTTCGTGCGCAGTTCGCGTTCGGCCTTTTTTCGGGGTCTCAAGGTGCCAAATGGGGCAGCACCAAAAAGGGGATGGTGGCCCGGAAGCCCAATTTTTGTATGACCGGTTCCAAGAAGAGCCGCTCAAAAAAAGTGTGTTTGTTCTGCACCATGGCCAAGAGGTTCATCCTTTTCTTTTGTTGGAAGCTGTTAATGGCCGCGATCACATTTTGGTTGGGGAGCAGATGGTGAAGGTGGGCAATGCCCTGCAACAGCGTGCTCAATTTCTCCTTATGTTGCAGCTGTTGGTCCGTTAGGGGCCGTCCGGTGCCCGCATGCAGGACCTCCACACTGCTTATGTGGTTTCTGGCAATGTCCAGCAACTCTTTCAGTTGTGTTTCCCGGTAGTCCAATTCATAGTCCGTGGGAAACATGATCTCTTTGGGCACTTCATATTCAAATCCGGCAGGTATGGCCAAAATGGGGCATTGTGCCTTTTTAATGGCCTGCACGGTATGGCTGCCCAAAAGGACCTCTTTTGCCCCGGTGGCCCCCTGGGTGCCCATCACCACAAGGTCTGCCCCATGGTTTTGTACCATAGAATGGATTTCAACGACCAAGATATTGAAGGCGGAGTGGGGTACAAATTGATGGTGTGCATTTGGGAAAAGGTGCTCCAGTTTTGTTTTGAGCGAAGCCAATTGGGATAGGGAATGTTCTTGGTAGAAATCGCCCATCCCAATGGCTCCCGGACTGTCCATGAGATACTCCGGTTGGTACACCACGGGGGTGTAGGTGTTCAGTAGATAAAAGGTAGTGGGCACTTTTTCGTAAAGCTTAACCGCATAGGTAATGGCGTTGAAGGCATTGTCCGAAAAGTCGGTGGGCAAGATCACTTTTTTCATGGGAACATGGTTTTACTGGTGTGGCGAATGAAGTGTTATCACGGTTTATTGTCCCTGTTTTGGTCAGCGCATAATGTTCTGCAATACCAAAAAGGGTATTTTAATGTGCAGGCCCAATTGGTCAATGGTGCTCTGCTGCAGCATATCTTCCATATAGCTGTGGCGTGAGTTTACAATGACCAGTAGATCGGTCTTGTGGTGCACCACATGTTTGGTAATGGCCAGGGTCTTGTCTTTCTCTTCTGTGGTGCCAAAGCTGATCTGCGATGCGGCCAGGTATTTTTCCAACAGCTTTTTGTTCTCGCTCTGGCGGGCACTTAGTTTGGCAATGGGATCAATGTAGAGCACGTGGATCTTGGCAATGGAGGTGCTGGTGATCTGGCCCAGGAGCTGCAGCTCGCGCATTTTATAGGGCACCAGATAATTGGTGGGGAACAACATCCTTTCAATGGTTTTGTGGTTGTAACCTTCCGGAACGGCCAGTACGGGGCAGTGCGCGTACTTTAGCACTTGCAGGGTATTGCTGCCAAAGGTATGGCCCCTGTTGTTGGCGGCGCCCCGAGTGCCCATGACAATAAGGTCCACGTCTTCCTGGGTCACCCAGTCGTTCACCCCATCCACCAGGGAGGCATAAACGGGCACAAAGGTGAAGCGGTGCCCCAATTTTGGCGATCTTTGGTGCAACTTTTTCCTCAGTGCTTCAAAATTACGGTCCACGGCCTCGCGTTCCCCTGCTTTGATCGCCTCCAGGTCCTGGTTGGCTTGCAGGGCCTCTTTGCGGTACACCTCATCCGCATAGGCGTGCATGATCTGGAACTCACATTTTTGCAGTTCGCACAAATGGGCCGCATAGATCAGGGCATTGAGGGCGTTCTCGGAAAAATCGGTGGGCACTAGAATTTTTTTCATACCAAAGGGGTTTGGCATCAAAATTACCCCTCAAGGAAAACAAAAACCATGATATTGGTCAGTTCCCTTTTCCCGGTATTGAACTAAATTTGCGAAAACAATGCAACAGCGATGAAAAGTAGTTTTAAGGACATCATAGATGCCGAGGTACCCGTGCTGGTCGATTTTTATGCCGATTGGTGCGGACCCTGCAAGACCCTGGCCCCCATTTTGGAACAGGTAAAGGAAACCATGGGCGATGCCGTGAAGATCGTAAAGATCAATGTGGACAAAAACCAGCGCCTTGCCAGCGCCTACCAAGTGCGCGGTGTGCCCACCATGCTCCTCTTTAAGAAAGGGAAGCAGTTATGGCGCCAGAGCGGGGTGCTCCAGAAACAGGCCATTATCAGTGCCATACAGCAGCATGGCTAGCCCGATCGCCCTGCGGATGTTATGCTGGCCCAGGGGGTGGTGCCGGCCGTGAACCCGTAAGGACCACCCGGGCCCGGGCGACCCCATCATCATCCCGACCTATCTTTTTCACCCTACATTCCGCCACTTGGCAGTTGCATGTCCTCGCTCTGCGGGCACCAAGTGGCGTGTTCCGCCAACAAGGTAAAGGAGTTTAACGGTACGGTTTTGTCGAGCACCGGCATTTGGAGTGCCAACGAACGAATAAACCGGTTGATTGTAGGACTTTTTTGATAGCTTTGTGCGCCAAAAGTATCTTTACCCCTTAAACCCCAAATGATGTGTTATGAAGACTTCTAATTGGATGTTATCCCTATTTTTATGCCTGTTCGTTGGCCATACCTCAATGGCCCAGCTAACGGAGGAGGAACTGCAGCTCACCGCCAAGGACAGCATTGTGCAAAGCTCTTGGATCTTAGGGCTGGGACTGAATGCGGTGGACGATTCCGGCAATGTGCTGGACGGTCTTTTCAATGTGGGAAATGAATGGAACATGGTGCCCTTTCCATCACGCCTCAGCATAGGGCGCTATTTTAAGAGCGGATTGGGACTGGAGGCCGTGGGTACCTACAACCAGTACCAAGAAGGCAAGATCATTGATGGGCTGGTAAACCCGCAGGACATAGATTATTTTGGCATTGATGCCCGTATTACGTACGATCTCAACAAGATCGTGGGCCAAACCGGATGGTTCGATCCCTATGTGGGCGTGGGCGCCGGATACACGGAGGCCAACAACCTGGGGCGCGGCACCTACAATGCCGTGGTGGGTTTCCGCACCTGGTTTTCCGATCGTTGGGGGCTGGATTTCAACTCCACGGGGAAATGGGCCATGAGCCAGTCCAACGGAGCCACCAACCACGTGCAGCATGCCGCTGGGGTGGTCTATCAGTTTGGCATTGAAAAAGGCCTTTCCAAAAGGGGAGAGGAGAAGAAAGCGCTATTGGCCGCCCTGGAGCAGGAACGCCAACGGCAACAGGATTCCATTAACGAAGCCAACAGGCTCAGGGAAGAGGCCCTATTGGCAGAGCGCCTAAAGAAGGAACAAGAGGAAGCAGCGGCCTTGGCGGCGGCCGAGCAGGCCAGGAAAGATGCCCTGGCACAAAGGTTCAAAGAACTCCAAACCGCAATGGACGATCTGGGCGATGTGCAATTCAAGTTCAATTCATCCTACCTTACCGCTACCTATAAGTCCATTTTGGACGAAATTGCGGTGCTGCTCCAGGAAAACCCGGACATTAGGGTGAAGGTCACCGCACACACCGATTCCAGGGGAAGCGATGCGTACAATCTTTGGTTGTCCGAGAGGCGCCTGGAGCGGACCCTGGATTACCTGAAGTCCAAAAACCTGTCCGGCGACCGCATTTTGGGCGAGGCCAAGGGAGAGCGCCAGCTTAAGAACGAATGCGCCGATGGGGTGCCCTGTTCAGAGACAAAGCATGGGGTTAACAGGAGGTCCACCTTTAGTATAGCATTGTTTGGTGAACAGTGATAGCCGTGAGTGAGGTTACGATCGCCATTAGGCCATACCATTTGGTTTGGGGATTATATCCCCGTGGCGCTCCCATAGCCCTCCGTATTGGTTTTATGATGAAGATAAATCTTGGCATTAAAAAGGAGACCCGGGAGGGCTTTGGACTTTTAAATAACCTTATCTTTAGCGCGATAAATGGGTACAGACTGTTATAAGTGGGCATTATGGTCATATTGGGATTAAATTATTACTTCCATGATTCATCCGCGTGTTTGGTAGTGGATGGGAAGCTCGTTGTGGCTTTGGAAGAAGAGCGTTTGAACAGGGACAAGCATACCTCGCAGTTCCCACAAATGGCCATAGAGCGCTGTTTGGAAATTGCGGGATTGGAACGTCATCAGATCAACCATATCGCGGTTTCCATAAATCCCACGGCAGATTGGGGCAAGAAGGTGGGCCACCTCTGGAACAAACCAAAATCATGGCTCGCCTACTCAGGACACCACGTGGTGAACGCATACGCCAAACAACGGCGTTTCTGGATGTGGTACAAACGTTTTTGGAAGAAGGCAAACGGCCCCAAAGTACACTTTATAAACCATCATCTAACCCACGTTGCGGGCTCTTTCTTTGTTTCTCCGTATGAAAAGGCGGCCCTGTTGGGAATAGATGGGTCAGGGGAGTGGGCCACTACCTGGCTAGGTTCCGGTAACGGAATTGAGATTGAGAAATTCAAGGAAGTTTACTTCCCAAATTCCTTTGGCTCTTTTTATGAGACCGCCACCCAATTTTGTGGTTTTAAACCAAACTATGATGAAGGCAAGACCATGGGCCTTGCCCCGATGGGCAATCCAGAGAGGTTTAAGAAGGAGGTAAGTAAATTGATCAAGGTCACCGAAAGTGGCGACGTAAAAGTTGACCTGGACTATTTTAATTACCAACATTTAATTCGCAATACCTATTCCCCCAAATTTGTCGAGGTCTTTGGTGCCCCCCGGGCCCCTGGTGATGATTTTGAGTCGCACCACATGGATGTGGCCGCTGCCTTTCAGCGTGTTTTGGAAGATAGGGTCTTGGAAATTTGCGATATCCTGCACCGCAGAACCGGTGCGGAGTATTTGGTCATAGCCGGTGGGGTATCCCTTAACAGTGTCATGAACGGGCGCATCGTTAGGGAAAGTCCGTTCAAGGACGTTTATGTCATGCCTGCGGCCGGTGATAACGGCACCGCCATTGGCGCTGCCTATTATTTGTACAATGGCATGCTCAAAAACCCCAGGGTGTACCAGCATGACGATCCCTACCTGGGAACGGAGTATGGAAATGAGGAGATCTTACAGGCCATTAAAGGGGCAAAGCTAAGGGCAACCTATGTGGAGGATATATGTGGTACTGCCGCAAAGCTTCTAAAAGAGGGGCGCATCATCGGCTGGTTTCAGGGAAAAATGGAGATAGGCCCCAGGGCACTTGGCAACAGGAGCATCCTGGCCAACCCGGCTTTCCCCAATATGAAGGACAAAATCAATGCAGAAGTGAAGTTTCGTGAGGCGTACAGACCTTTTGCCCCATCTGCCACCGTGGAGTCTTACAAGGATTATTTTGATCTGGAGGTAGAGGCCCCTTTTATGTTAAAGGTATGCAATGTGCTTCCAGACAAACAAAATGAAGTACCTGCCATAACCCATGTGGATGGCAGTGCCAGATTACAGACGGTAAGAAAGGAATTAAACCCCAGGTACCATGAACTCATTTCAAAGTTGGGCGGTCTTACGGGCGTGCCCGTGGTGTTGAACACGAGTTTCAATATCCAGGGGGAGCCGGTGGTGGAATCACCGGTGCAGGCCTTGCGCTGTTTTTACTCCACCGGCCTTGATGCACTTTGCATTGGCAACTATGTTCTGACCAAGGATGGGGTCTCCATTTCCTAAGCTACTGGTTTAGGTTCTTCGCTATGAGTTCGGCAATCAGTTGCCGGCCGTGGTGGTTCCAGTGCTGGTCATAGATCAGGGTTGTGGGCAATTCACTTTTGGAGAAGGGCACGCCAAAGTCCATAATGGTGAAGCCTCTCGATTCCAAAAAAGACATTGTTGCTCTGTTGGTGGTCCTTTTGTCGCACAGGAAATAGGTTTTAGCCGGGTCTAACGGATAGCTCTCCAATAATGCCTTGAGATTTTTAAGGCGCACCGCATCCGTTTCTTTTTTTTCCCCTTCCGTCATCATGTCCTGGCCTTGAGGTCCAATGCCAAGGATACGGTCCAAAAGTCCAATTTTGGAGACATAGGACAGTAATTTGATATTGTCTCGTATTTTGAATTTTGTGGAAGAGAGCAGGGCAATTCTGCCCGTATTGGGCTCGTAGGCCCCTCGGTCAAGGTCCGTGGTAAAATCCGTATAGACAACAATGGCGTCCATCTGCTGGAACGTTTCACGATAGGCGTGGACCAGATGTAGTTGGTTGGCCATATCATAGCCGGCATACCCATACTCAAAAACGGCCACGGTATCTGCCATTTCCCGTTCTATTTTTTTCCCGGTGGATTCATCGTAATCCACGTGAAACCCCTCTATGAAAGAATCGCCTATAAGGGCAATGTCATACTTGGTCATGGAGGGAGTAAACTCCCGGTAAGAATTGAAGCCTGCCTGGTTTATGCTAAACCTTGAGAAGTTTTGTCTTCTATTTCCGGTAACGGAAAAGCCGGTATGGCCGGGCACGCGCTTTTCCACACCTTTTTCATCAATGAAGCGCGGCGGGTCATTGGTGTATAGGTGAAAGGCCCTGACCAGAAGTTCCAATGACAAGGCTATAAGAAGACCATAAAGAAACAATCTAAAAAGGAATCTTGTCATAGCTTAGAATTGAAAATAGAGAAAAGAACGGTTTGCCCCGCCATCATAAAACAATAACAGGCCAAAGCAAAGAAGGATATATACCAGGGCCCTCACCATGGCCGATTTAAACGGAATAGGGTCTCTTTCATCCTTGCTCACAAGCATCTCATAGATGAAGAAAACAATGATCAGAACATAATAATCCACCATGCGGTACCCTAAGGGGTGCTGGTAAAGCCCTGTGCCATGCTGCGTAAAAATATGCAGAAAATAGTTCCATGCCGTTTCCACATCGGGTGCCCTAAAGAAGATCCATGCCAGGGAAACCATAAAAAAGGTGACGCCGGCCCGGCCCATATCCGCTAAATTGTAGTGGTTTTTAGCACTGCGGCCGGTATCAATGTACTTTCTATTGGTCTTGGTAAGGTACAGGGGCAGAAAGAGCATGGCGTGAATACCGCCCCATATCACAAAAGTCCAGTTTGCCCCGTGCCAGAGGCCACTGACCAGAAAAACAATGAAGATGTTCCGTAATGTAACGGTTGTTTTCCCCGTGGAGCCCCCCAAGGGTATGTACAGGTAATCCTTGAACCAGGACGATAGGGAAATATGCCACCTGCGCCAAAATTCGGCCACATTTCTGGAGAAATACGGGAATTTGAAGTTGGACATGAGCTCAAAGCCAAAAAGCTTGGCGCAGCCAATGGCAATATCCGAGTAGCCACTGAAATCGCAATAGATCTGAAGGCTAAAGAACAAAATGCCCAGAAGCAGGGTTCCGGATGGCATGGTTCCATAGTTCAAGAAAATATCGTCCACAAGTGGGGCCAGTGAATCGGCAATGGCCACTTTTTTGAACAAGCCGTACAGCATAAGTTTTATGCCAGAACCCGCTTGGCCGTATCGGAACTGTCGTTTTGCATTTATCTGGGAGAGCATGTTGGAGGCCCGTTCAATGGGGCCGGCAACCAACTGGGGGAAAAAGGCCACAAAAACCGCAAAGGAGGTAAGGCTCTTCGTGGGCGCCATCTTTTTTCGGTAAACATCAATGGTATAGGAAAGGGTTTGGAAGGTATAGAAGGAAATGCCCACCGGTAATATCACGTTCAGGGTCCACGTGTGCTGCAGCGGGAGCCCAATGGTCTGGAACATGGCAATGAACGAATCCACAAAAAAATTGTAATACTTGAAGAACCCCAAAATCCCTAAGTTGAGCACCAGGCTGGTATATAGCCACAACTTGCGTTTGGCCGCGCCGAGATGCTTCTTGCCCAGTTCTTTTCCTATGTAATAATCCCCAAGTGTGCTGATCACGATCAAGAATAGAAATCTCCAGTCCCACCAACCATAGAAGACATAGCTGCTGACCAGCAAGACAATGTTCTGGTACACCAATCTGGTGTTGTTAAGCGCCCAGTAAAGGAGGAACACCGCAGGAAAAAAAAGAAAGAATTCCAGAGAGTTGAACAGCATGTACAGGGTGGGATTAGTCCTTTGGGCCAGGTGCCAATAATTGGAAAACTTGGTTGGGGCCGGCTAGGTAGTACTCATTGCTTTTTGGACCTGCGTATAGTTTGGTGGCAGAAACATGGACCTCGTTCAGATAAAGAAATGAGAAAAGCGTGCCCTTTAAATGTCCATAGTCACGTGCATGATCGGGTATGGGCTCCCAGCTGGCGGGAATTTCAGTACTTTCCAGTGGTACCAGTTCATATTCGTGAACGGATACCCTGGCGCCCTTGTCCATTTTTTTGAACCTATATCTTATCTTGTTCAATTGCCTGTGCACATTGTGGTCACGAAGCCATTGCTTGGCCGCATAAAAGCATTTTAGGGCGTAGGCCGTACTTTTGGACAAGGTGCTTTTCCTATTGTAAAAGACATAGTGGAAGAAGTCGTATTTTAAGGATGCCCATTGTTCCTTGTACTCAAAAAAGCCTTTGGAAAAATCCAATATTTTAAAGTTCGATTTCAGGCACCAATCAACAATGTACATGTTGTTTACATAACCTAGGCTAAACTTCTGATAATCAATATCAAAAACAGTGATGGCATCATAGAGGATCCCATCTCCACAAAAATTTAGGGTAATGGCTATGGGCTGTCCTGAATTGCTCAGAACGGACAGGGCTGCTTTCTTTTCCCGTATTAGCGGCAAGGAAACATCTTTGAAAAAGTTCCATTCCTGGTCTTCCAGGTTGTTGTTGTGCTCATTCTTTTCACAGAAGCGTTTTTCCAGCAGGCCCTTAAAGGATTTGAACATGGCGTTATGGGTTTCCGGGTCCATTTCGCCAAAGTAAACGTGGTGCTCAATGTCAAAGGCCAGATTTAGACGTTTGTGGCACTTCCTGAGCTTGTACCTTGTTCTCTTGCTGAACCGGAGCATGAATTTGTCCAAATCCTGATAGGAATCAAGCTCAATGAGATAGCCCGGATACTGTTTTACCTTATAATGTCCTATTTGGTTCTCCAACAGATGTGCCGGTGCCTTGAAATACCCCGGGACGTCATAAAGTAAAAAGGCACTGTGGCCCAGGTGGCCATCATCCGTTCCCAAGGTCTCAAAATCCATGCCCTTGGTTTGCGTTCTGCCCACATTTTCATAGATGGGCAGGCGGTTTTTCTTTATGAAGGGCACCCCACAAAGGGTCACAGCATCTTTATGGGTTGGGCTTTTTGCAAAATGCTTGCACCAAAGTCGCTGAAAGGTGGCCGATTTAAAGGGGTTGTCTCTTACTTGTAAGTCTTGCATTACTTCTGTATAGCGGAAAATAAGGTAAGGGGGCTGTTTTGTCGATTCCAACGGATAGTTTGTCGTAGATTTCCTGGTTCACAATAAGGTTCCATAGGTAGAAATCCTTGTGGTCATTGGAGAAAGATGCTTTAAAAGTGAACAGGCTATCATGACGTCCGGAGAGGCCACCGCCCAAATTAAAGTAGCGTTGCCCGCTTTCCTTGGCACGTCTTCGCATCTCATCTATCAACAGTTTCGATGGCATGAGCGGTAAAAATTCGGTTCTTGTTCCCCCGAGGTGGTAGTGGGTCTTGTCCTGGTGGCTTATGAACATACTGCCCGCAATGGGCTCCTGGCTCATTCGGCAGCGCGCCAAAAGCAGGGTGCACTTAAAATCGGTGCTGTTCATGAGCCGTTGGTAGTAGGGCTTGTCAAAAAAATAACTCTCTTGGGCGCCCACCCGTTTCATATTTTCGTTGTAGATGGAGATGAACACGTCCAGTCCCGCATCTGTGGTGGCATCTTCTACGCTGCACTCCCTTCTTGCCCGGTTCACTTGGCCTTTGAGCCTTCTTTGATATTGTGTCCATTGGTCTTCATCCGGTATGGTGGTGTCAATGTTTACCACCTTGCCCTGGAGGATGATGTTTCCAAGGCCCGCAACAATTTTGTTTTGGTCGGGGATGTAGGGGTTCATTCTCGTAAAGACAGATACGATGTCATGCTCTTCACACCAGCGTATGAACTCTTTTTGGAAGGTATGGATGTCCATGGGCGATGTCTGCCGGAACAAGGGCCCCGCATAACCGTAAACCGAGGTGGCATCAAAGAACGGGGTGCCTTCAATTTGTCTAATGAGCAGTGGCAAGGCTATGGCGCAGCCGCCCTGTTCAAATGCCAAGAGCACAGGTTGGGCACTTCCTTTGGCCAAATGGTGGTAGTCATAGGTATGGTACACGTCTTTTGCGCCAAATTGGTCAAGAAAGCCGGTCCATTCCTCTTTTTCTTTAAGTTCTGATAGTAGTGGGGAGCTCATAGATCAACGGATGAAAAGGTCATTAAAATCCTTAATCAAATATAAAGGTAGATATAATTCTCTGGAGAGGTATTGGTGTATGTTGAAATGTATGTTTTTTCCGTTGTCCAATACCCCAATGGTTTTCCACCCCATCGCTTTTGGCGCTAAAAAATCTTTTTTGAAATTGTCCGCAACGTATAGGTAGCTGGTTCCGGGCAACAGCTCCTCGATCTTCATGAAATTGGCCTTGCTCGGTTTTTCGCTGCCTATTTCTTCGGAAACGACAAGGGCATCAATGAAAGGTTCAATGCCCAGCGCTTTGAGCTTGTTGCGTTGGGTGCTGCTTCTGCCGTCGGTTACCACGGCTATTTTGCCCCGTTTTTCCCTTATGTCCCGAAATAAGGGCACCACACCGTCAAAAGGTTTTATATTGGGCACGTGGGCGCGGTAACGCTCCACAAAGTAGGCTATGGGCCTATGGTATTTTTCTGCTAGTGAGGCAAACACATTTTGCCCGTCACGGTAGCGGGAAAACATCTCTGCGTAAAGGAGCAAGGGTTTGTCTTTTTGCAGCGATGATGCCATCTCAAAATAGGCCGATTTCAGGAAGTCCAGCTCATTGTAAAGCGTGTCGTCCAAATCAAACACCACAACGGTCTGTTCATCAACCTTTACTTCCATGCACCAAGATTTCGTCATCGTACCGCAACATCATCAGGTTGTCTTCCCAGCAATCAAATGCATCGGGCACATTTTTATTCAATAAATATTCATCAATGATCCATTTGGGAAAATTGGCCCCGGCCAGGTAGGTCAAGGGAAAACCGCCGCCAAAACGCGGGTTTATTTCTATTCCGTAAACAATATTCTCTTCTTTGTGCTTAAAAAACTGTGCGGTTAGGCACCCCATAGCACCTTCCACTTTGGCCATTCTGTCCCTGAGGTAGGCCACCAAATACCCGTTTTCCGTAACCCCTTTGTTTACTTCGCCATCCCGGACTTCGATTCTTTTTCTGGGCACGGCACAGCGTAAATGGTGCTGTCTATCGTAATATAGGTCACAGGTAAACTCGTCATATAGGTTGTGGTCTATATATTCCAAGAACATCAGCCGCTCGTGATTGCGGTGATATTCATTTAAATCCTCTTCCTTTTTTATCAAGAAGGTGTCCACGCTTCTACTGCCATCATAGGGCTTTAGAAACATGGGCAATTGGTAGTTGTCCTTGGTGTATTCTTTTGCAACATCAACATGATGACTTTTAAAAAAAGAATGGATTCTTCGTTTGTCCCTGCATTGGTCTATGAGTGCTTGGTCGCTGATCACCAATTCTATTCCGGCATCCTTGAAACGCCCCCTGTTCAAGGCAAGTAGGCTAAGCTCGGTATCTATGGTGGGTACAACGATCTTAATGCCCTTTTTTTTGCATTTTCTGATCAGGACATCCATATAGTCGGATGCGGTAACCAAGGGAAGCCCAATGCAATCATCCGCCACATGGCAGGCAGCGGATAATTGGGGGTCGGCATCCGAGGCCAGTACCTTAAAGGAGGGGTCAAGGTTGTTGAGTTCCTTTTGAAATGCCCTGACCAAGGAGACCCTCCGACCTGCTGAGGATATGAGTATGTTCATCTTTGTTGTTTAAAGCTTTTTGGTTATCATAATGGGTAGAACGAACAATCGTGAAAAAAGTTGCCCTTTACATCTGTGGAACGGTCCGTAAAACGGCGTAAATATATGCGAAATTGGGTGTTGTGCCAAGATATGGGGTTTGCGCCCACCTAAATTTTTTGTGCAAGGCCCAAGGGCACAAATAGGTTAACACCATCTGCTCGTACCGTTGCACCTTGCATGCCGCGTGCAGGGGTCGGGACCAATGCCCAGGGCTCCCGTTCCGTTCCCTTTTTTGGTGGGTGGCTTTGTTCCAAGGGACAGGGGCAGTTGGCCTTTGACAAAGGGCCTTGGCCATAAAATGCCTTACCTCCATTAATAAGGAATTTCACCGATTAGTTGGGATCGGGTTCTTTAAAAAATCTATCTTAGTTTTTAATTTGGATTTCCTTGGTTCGTTTTGGAAATGCAAGCACCCACTTTGGTTAGGATATAGGTTATATGTACAGACAGTTTTTTAAGCGATTTTTAGATATTGCATTGGTTCTTTTCGGGGCACTGCTATTGCTGCCCTTGTTTTTGGTCCTAACAGTGCTTTTGGCCGTGGCCAATGGGGGCAAACCATTCTTCTTCCAAGAACGCCCAGGGCGTCATGGAAAGATTTTCAAGATCATTAAGTTCAAGACAATGACAGATGCCAAGGACAAAGATGGACATCTTTTGCCCGATTTTGAAAGGATGACACCGATAGGGGCTTTTGTGAGAAAATATTCCTTGGATGAAATACCCCAGCTCATCAGCGTTTTAAAGGGGGATATGAGTCTAATAGGTCCAAGACCGCTTTTGGTATCCTATTTGCCCTTATATTCCAAAGAACAGTCTAGACGTCATGAGGTTAGGCCCGGGATCACGGGTTGGGCCCAGGTCAATGGGCGCAACGCCCTAAGTTGGCAGGAAAAGTTTAGGTTGGATGTCTATTATGTGGACCATCTCTCTTTTCTCTTGGACGCTAGGATTTTTTTTAAGACCATTGTAAAAGTGTTTAAGAGTGAGGGTGTAAACAGTGGAGACAGCACCACTATGACGCTCTTTTCCGGAAACGACCAATAGTATTCAATCTGAGTTTATTAACAGTTCCCCCTTCTGTAATAACTTGACCCAATGAGCAAAGCACTACTGTCCAAGATCGTGGACACACCCAAGGTTAAATTTATTTTTTGCGATTTCTATGACACGGTGGTGCACCGCAATGTGCACCCCATGCAGGTTTTTAAGATATGGGCCAAGTTGATGATCGTGGAGTTTGGGCTGCCTTTGGGGGTACCTGACCTCTTTGCCATACGCAGGGCCTCCCTGAGCCATTTGGCCCAGAAGAGCGGGCTCAAGGAATCCGAGGTCCCCTATGACAGGCTCATCGCAGAAGTGCACCAGCGCCTGATCAGTTCATGCCATTTGTCAAGGACACTGGATTCCAAAAGATTCATACAGGCCTTTAGAACGGCCGACTATAGAGCAGAGACCAGCGTACAATATTTGAATCTTGAAGCCGTGGAGGCCTTAAGGGAGCTCAAGGCCAGGGGGTATTCCATTTATTGTGTTTCTGACTTTCATCTGGATGAGGCCTTGATAAGGCGTATTATGGAACACCACGGCATTTTGGATGTTTATGATGATGTTTTTGTGTCCGCTTCCAGAATGGCCAGTAAAGAGAACAAGGGCCTCTTGTACCAACAATTGCTGCAAACGCTAAAGGTGTCTCCCCAGGAGGTGTTCATGATAGGGGACAACAAAGTGGTGGATGTGGCCCATGCCCAGCGCCACGGTATCCAGGCCTATTTTTTTAAGCGTACAAAGCATAAGGCGCTCCAGAAACTACGTCTTTTTGGCAACGATGAAAAAGAGTACAAAGGGGTTGTGAAAGCGGCACGAAAAATGCTGAAGAGCAAAGAACACCCTTATGCGGAGTACCTGCTCCTCTTTCATGCCTGTGTGGAGCGCCTCTATGCCATGGCCAAGAAAAACAATGTGCAAGACTTGTTTTTTTTGGCGCGCGAAGGCTTGTTTTTAAAGAAGCTTTTTGATGCTTACCAAGAGCACATTGGCATTGATGGCAGCACCAAGATAAAGACCCACTACCTCAAGATTTCCAGACAGGGCGCCATGCAGATCTCCTTTAAGCCCCTCTTGGAGGAAGACTTTAAGTACCTTAAAGGAAAATACGATGATTTGAGCCTAAGGCAGTTTTTGAAGTCATTTCTAATTACAACCAAGGATATGGAGGCCTTGGGCAAGGCATTGCAACATGACCTGGATGAGGTCATACCCGATTTTTTTGAGACCCAGGTGTACTTGAAATTAATACAGGAACCCTTGTTCGTGGCATTGTACGAAGACAATAGGCAAGGGCAAAAAATGTATTTTGAAAGATACCTGAAATCCTTTGGGGCAGATTTTGGTGATACGGGCATGCACCTTGTGGATGTGGGCTGGGGGGGTACCATGCAGGAGTGCCTTTACCAATATATGGAAGAAAGGATACCCGTTACCGGGTACTATCTGGGCTTGCAGGAAATTTACAACATTACCGAACATACCAAACGCTTTGGCTTGCTCTTCAGTGTGTACCCTTACATAAAGGATACGGACCACATCCTTATGGCCAATAGACAGCTCTACGAGCAATTGTTGGCGGCACCGCACGGGAGTACCTTGGGCTATAAGGAAACGGACGGGCATTGCATAGAATATCACAAAAAGGAGGAGAAATCAATTTTTGATGAGATCATTGGTCCCTTGCAAGACTATATGTTTGGCCGCTACGGCGATCTGTTGCAAGCACTCTTTACCGTATGTTATGATGATGGGATGGTCACCCGGTCACTGGTGAACTTGAAGATAGAACTGGATTTGGTGGCCAGCCGCCCCAAAATGCGCTTTGTCAACGCCATTGCCAGAGGTTTTTATCAAAATATAGGCAACAATAAGGTGGGGATCACCTATGATATGGCCGAATTGGGAAGTAACAAAAAGATGATTTTAAAGAATCTGTTTTTGCGCCCCAGCCAGATGTTTCGCTACATTGTAAAGGTAAAGCCCTTGCTTTACAGAAAAAAGCTCTATTGGCTCAGTTGGCCCGTCAACGGTTTTGCCTGGCACATTAAGGGTATGGGCTACCTAAAAAGACGTTTTCTAAAACAGGACATCAGTCTATAGGGTAAGCGGTTACCTTGCCCCACGTTTGTTCGGTTGGGGTGCAGATGGTTAAGAGAGCCCAGCCAAGGTTGGGGCAAAAGGGCGTTTACAATGCGCCGGCGTTCAATTGTTGGGCACAGTGCCCCTGAAACCTGCCGGTTTGGGCCAGCGGGGAGTGCTTTTTTGAAACCTGGATTTTTACAGATCCAAGCCAAGGGTGTTCAAGGGATGTTCAGTTTTGTCCCGTTTAGGTTTTTGTTTTGCCGGGATTTCCCAATCTTTGCCGGTAATGTTAATAGCCAATGCATGGCCAATGGATTGGCACGTAATTGAAATAAACGAAAAATAAAAACGTTCAATACCATTATATTAAGGCGATGTTGCCGCTATGACCGCACCGCCAACAACCAACAGACATGAAAAGAAGACAATTCATACAAGGAACCAGTTCCGCCATACCCCTGATATTTCTTGCTGGCCTTCCATTGTTTGGTTCCTGCAATTCCGGGGGCCAAGGCACCTATCCTTTGCTGCAGGAATTTTTGCCTCAAAATGACCTGAATGCCATTGTCAATTATTTGGCAGACACCTTTGATCGGAACATGGATTTTCCGGAAGATATGGAAGCAGACCTTGAGGAGCGCATCAGAGCCGACTTTGAAAACCAGAATACGGTGATCTGCAACGGTTGGGTGCTGGCAAAATCTGAAGCGGTATTTTTATTGTTGAACCAATTAGAAGCGTAGCACCATGCACCAACCACTGGAATCCATTGCAAGAAATGAAATCATTGAAAGTGACATCTGCATCATAGGTGCCGGGGCCGCCGGCATCACCTTGGCCTTGGAGCTGGATCGTTTGGGGCATAAGGTCTTATTGCTGGAGAGCGGCACCTTTGAGTATGATGCGGAGGTACAGGAAATGAACAAAGGTGAAAATGTGGGGCAGCCCTATTTTCCCTTGGCGTCCAGCAGGCTCCGTTTTTTTGGGGGCACCACCAATCACTGGACGGGGCAGTGCTCCATTCTGGACGAGCAGGATTTTAAAGAACGGCCCTGAGTGCCCAACAGTGGCTGGCCCATAACACTGGCAGATTTGCATCCCTATTATGAAAAAGCACAATCCATCTGTGATTTGCAGGAGTATGAGTATGACGCAACCTACTGGGCAGACAAACTGGAGCGGCCCCAATTGCCGCTCAACACAGCGGTGGTGCAGACAAAGATGTGGCAAAAAAGTGCCCCCACCAGGTTTGGACCAAAATATCGTGCCGCCATCGTGGATTCGGCCAATGTGCGTTTGCTCACCAATGCCAACCTTGTTCGGTTAAACCTGAACGAATATGGGTCGGAAATCAAGGACATTACCATTGCCACGCTCAGTGGAAAGGAACATCAGGTAAGGGCGGGCAGGTTCATTATGGCCTGTGGTGCCTTGCAGAATGTTAGGCACCTGTTAAACTCCAATGATGTGGTGAACACCGGAGTGGGCAATGAGAACGACCGGGTGGGTAGGTATTTTATGGAACATCCGCATGTGGATAGTGCAGAATTGGTGCTTTTGGCACGGTATGGCACCGATCTTTACTTTGACCACTCCATGAACTCAACGGCCTTTGGCATGCTGGTTACCTCGGAGCGCATCCAACAAGAACAACAGCTGCAGAACTACTCCGTGAGGATCATGAGTGCGGCAGAGGGCAGCGTAACCGTGAACCAAAGCGAGGATTCAGAAAAACTGCTCAATATGTGGGAAGGTTTGGACGGTAGAAAAGAGAAGGTGGACAAACTAAAGAGCATCTTTGGGGATGAGAATGTGGATCGCTTATTGGGTAAGTGGGCACAAATGAAAAAAGTGGAGACCCATAGTGAAAGCGATAAGCTGGACACCGTTAGGTATGTGTTCAATACCCGAAGCGAGCAAGCTCCCAATCCAGATAGCCGGGTGGTTTTGTCCCGTACAAAAGACGCCTTGGGCATACCCCATACCCAGCTCAATTGGCAGTTGTTGGAAAGCGATAAGCTATCCATTTTAAAGTCCAATTTAATCATGGGTTCCGAACTGGGCAGGGTAGGTTTGGGTAGGATCAAGATGGCCGATTGGTTGCTGGCGGAGCACATTGAATGGCCCGAATATTTGGCTGGCGGATGGCACCATATGGGGGTCACCAGAATGAGCACCTCTCCAAAAGAGGGCGTGGTGGATAAAAATTGCCAAGTGCACGGAGTGTCCAACTTGTACATTGCCGGATCCGGGGTGTTCAGTACTTCCGGGGTCGCCAACCCAACGCTTACCATTGTGGCGCTTGCCCTGAGACTTGCAGATTTTTTAAATAAAACCGATAAAATAGCATAAAATGAAAAGAATGGGATGGATTGCCGTAATGGCCATAAGTATCATTATGGGTTTTTCCGGCTGTGGCCAAAAAGAGGTCCAGGGCCAGGAAGAACGGGTGTATTACATAGATGTGAACGAGGACATTGTGCAAGTGGCCCTCTCTTCCAGTGGCTTTCAGGTCAGGAACATTTCCAACCTGTCCAGTGCCCCAAAAGTAAACGGTAACATTGCCGTGGCCCATGATGGTCGGGAACCCCATCTTTTCTATCTGAGCGCGAAAGGGGAGCTGGTGGCGGTACAGGTGGCACAGGACTCGTACAACACATCATCTTTGGCGCATTTGGGGCTCGATCTTAACGGAAAAACCGAGATCTCGTCCATCATTAAGGACGGCGTTGCCCTTGTTTACCTCTTGGACGCCAACAATGATGTTCATGAACTTAAAAATGGGGATGATGGGGCTTACCGCTCCAAAAACATCACCATGACGTATAAGGCCCCCAAGGCCCAACAGTCGCCCGCCATACTCGCCACCAAGGCGGGCATAAAATTACTGTTCCGCGATGTCAATGATGAGGTCACCGTAATAGATATGGAGCAAGGTAAGATCGCCAATTGGACCAAGGAGACCGGTGGGCCCCAAGCCAAGGATAAGGTGGCCACCATGCGTGTAAATGAGCAAGAACACGTGTTTTTCAAGGGAACGGACGGGGAAATTGAACATTATATCCATGAGAATGGGAGGTTCAGAAAAGACAGTTGGACCAAACTGGCCAATAGATGGACCCAGTTGGCCTTTGCCCCCTTGGCCGCAGGGCCACCCACTGCGATGTTCATTAACGGAAAAGAAAACATATTCTACTTGGACAGTGATGGTGACATTCAGAATCTGCTGTACGACAACGGAAAGTTCAAATGCCATAATTGGTCCAGTTCAGGTGATCTTTCCCCTGCAAAAACCCATCCAGTGGTAGAGCAGGTGGTCTATTGAAAGTAAGCTGAGGCCAGCTGTTCGGTTCAGGCCGTATCCATTAACGGTGAGTGCACTGCGCTTTCCATGGCCAAGTCCGGAAAAGTGTTGCGCCTCCGAGCGTAGTAATGCCGTTTAGGGCAGAAGAAGAACAATGGGTTCCGTTTAAACGGACTTCCCGATGGCCCTTTCACGGAAACGTAACGTTATGCCACCCCCCTTTTAGATGGGTGTGTACCACATACATCCAAAATAAACATAAGGGAAGGAGCGGGTTGGCCTTGGGCGTTTTTAGGGGCGCTCATGCACCGAAATCAGGGCCTGTTCCGCAATGGTACGCGCGGCCAGCTCGGGGGTAAGCCTGTTCTTGAAATGTAGATGCCCTTTTTTCCCCATTTTTTTGCGGAGGTCGGCATCTCGGTACAGGGTAAGCAAATTGCTTTTTAGGCTCGGGATGTCCCCGGCTGCCGAAGAGAGCCCGGCGCCAATTGCCTCGAGGTCCCTGCCAAAATCCGTGTTTACGTCAACTGTGGCCAATACCGGGAGTTTCAACTTGTAATAGGCATTGACCTTGGAAGGGTAATTTGGAATGGTAAAGTCTTTGTGCAGCGAGATGAGGCCAACGTCCGCACATTGTAGTAAGGTGTTGTAATCCGGCCTGGGCAAATTTTCCAGGAACCTTACATTGTTAAGCTGCAGGGTAAGGGCCATTTGCTGTAGTTTTGCCTTTT
This sequence comes from Maribacter aquimarinus, assembly GCF_047345505.1. NCBI lineage: Bacteria > Pseudomonadati > Bacteroidota > Flavobacteriia > Flavobacteriales > Flavobacteriaceae > Maribacter > Maribacter aquimarinus. The sequence continues at coordinate 115,624 of NZ_JBLFEO010000014.1, forward strand.
CGGTGCCCCAGCCAATGAACAGGAAAACAATTTCGGGAACATCTTGCACCTCCTTGGCCAATTGGAGTACATTTTCCAGTTGTTGGGGTTTTCCCATATTGCCCCCATAGATGGCAATGAATTTGTTCTCCAGGCCGTATTTCTTTACAAGAAACTCCTTTTTTTCCGCATCTTCCAGCTGTATTTTAAATTTCTCCCAATTGGGCAAAAGGTGCAATTTTTCCTTGGGTACGGAGGGATTGTGGCGCAGCACATAGTTTATGTTCTCTTGGGACATGCAGCCCATGGCATCGGCATTCCGGTATAATTTCCTTTCCAGTTTCCTAAAATAATGGTACAGGGGGCCATGAGGGGACATCATCTTGAGGTCCACCGCATTTTGTGGAAAAATATCCCTCAAGATAAGATAGAGCTTTGCCTTGGATCTTTTCTTGATCCATTGGGCCACATTGATCAAGGTAATGGGCGGGGTGGGCATGATAATGAGGTCAAAGGCCATGTCTATCTTCGCCGCCTTGATGGCTCTTTTATATTGCTTGGGCAGCAGTACATTGGAAAGTCCTTTCTCGATCAACCCGCCTCCAAATAGTTTCAGTGTGGGCACCCTGAGCACTTGGGCACCCCGTTCATCCCGCAATTCCGGCGCCGATATCTCATCCTCTGCCGGGGCCACCACAAAAACGGAGTGTCCTTCTTGCAAGAGTGCATCCAATAAGTCGGTGTAAAGATTTCCCCCTTTGGATACATCGGGATAGCTCAATGCCAAAAAAACTATGTTCATCTACTGTATTTATTTAGACCAGACCACTCGGTTGATGTAATCTACGTAAGAAATGATGATCCGGACTACTTTCCCGCTCACGTTGGGCATGGAATAATCCGAGACCTGCCTAAAGTTTCGGTTGGGGTTTCTTTCCTGAACCTCCAAGGCCACCAAGGCCTGCATAATGCGTTCGGGGCTCAGCCCCACCATCATCACGGAGGCCTCTTCCATGGCCTCGGGTCTTTCGTGGGCCTCCCGTATGTTCAGTGCCCTGAAGTTCAGGATGCTGGATTCTTCTGAAATGGTACCGCTATCGGACAATACGGCAAAGGAGTGGTACTGTAGGGCGTTGTAGTCAGAAAAGCCCAAGGGCTTTAAAAACTGAACGTTCTTATGGGCCTTTATGTTCTTGGCATCGAGCATGTTGCGCGTGCGTGGGTGGGTGGACACGATCACGGGATAGTCGTACTTTTCCGCAATTTGGTTCAGGGAAGCAATGAGTCCCTCAAAATTTTTGGGATTGCTGATGTTCTCTTCCCGGTGCGAGGACACCACAAAGAACTTGCCCGCTTCCAGGTTTAGTTTTTTCAACACGTCCGAGGCTTCGATCTTGGCCTTGAACTTGTGCAGCACCTCGTACATGGGGCTGCCCGTTTTAATGACCCTGTCCGGCGAGAGGCCCTCCCGCAGCAAATACTCCCGGGCAATGTCACTGTAGGTTAGATTGATGTCCGCCACATGGTCCACGATCTTTCGGTTGGTTTCCTCGGGCACCCTTTGGTCAAAGCAACGGTTGCCGGCCTCCATGTGGAACACCGGGATCTTGCGCTTTTTGGCGGGGATGGCGCACAGGCAGGAGTTGGTGTCTCCCAGAACCAAAAAGGCATCGGGGGCCAGATCTTCCAGCACCGGGTCTATTTTGATCAAGATGTTGCCCACGGTCTCGGTGGCGTTCTTTCCGGCGGCATTCAAGAAGATGTCCGGCTTGCGAATGCCCAGGTCTTCAAAAAAAATGCCGTTCAGTTCATAATCATAGTTCTGCCCGGTGTGCACCAAGGTGTGCTCAATGGCCTCGTTGGCATCCAAGGCGTTCAGGACACAGGCCAGACGGATGATCTCGGGGCGGGTGCCCACCACGGTCAGTACTTTTAGTTTTTTCATTTGTGTATGTTATCTATGGTTAACAGTCTGTTTTTTTGGGTTCCGGGGGAAACCCGTTCACACGTCCTCAAAATACGTATCGGCATCGGTGGGGTCATAGGGCTCATTGATCCAGAACAGGGTAATGAGTTCTTCGTTGCCAATGTTCTTGATGTTGTGGGTATGCCAAATGGGCATGTCCACATAAGCCGGCTCGTTGCCGTCCAGATGGTAGTCAATGACCTTGTCCGTCCCTATTTTTCGCAGTTGGATCAGGGCCTTGCCACTGATCACGGCAAAGCGCTCTGCCTTGCGGGTATGGAAATGGTTGCCGCGGGTAATGCCTGGCACCGTGGTGGAAAAGGAAAACTGGCCCGGGGTCTCCGTGCGCGCAATTTCCACAAAGCTGCCCCTGGGGTCGGTGTGCTTGGTAAACTTTACGGGGTAGTGCGCTGTGGGCACATAGCACCGGAAGGTGTTGAACAAGGCCTTCTCAAAGGCATGTTGCAGGTTGGGGAACACCCCTTGCCCCATATAATGCTCCTTGTAGCCTTGCAAGAGGGCTAGAATACGGGAAACGGTAACGTGGTGGTCCGGGGCAATCTCCAATTCAAAGCTGTGCTCGCCCAGGGCTTTTGGTGTGGCCTCCCCGGTGATCACCGCCACAAAATGGGCCACCAGATCGTTGATGTAGATGAGCCCAACCTCACTGTCATTGATGATCGTTGGCGTTTCATTGTGCGCCACCTTATGGCAAAACGTGGCCACTACGGAATTGTAGTTGGGCTTGCCAAAAGGGCCAAAGACATTGGGAATGGTCAGGGAGGTAAAGCGTCCTCCCGTGGCTTCCGCCCAGGCCGCCAAGCGTACCTTTCCCTCTTTTTTGGATTTTCCGTACAGGTTGTCCTTGGTTTCCTGGGAGGAGGAGGAGTAAAGGATGTGGGGCGTGGCCCCGGTACGTTCACAGGCGTTGACGAGCCCGGTGACCAAGGCCACGTTGGTGTCGTAGATTACCTGGGGGTCTGGGTGCCGGTTCATTGCGGCCAAGTGTACCACCACGTCACAGGCTTGCACAAAGGTGTCCATGGCCGTGGCATCCTCAAAATAAGAGCGCTTAAAGGGCACCAATTCCATTTCTTCCCGTAGCGCCAGGGTTTGGGAAAGGTGGTAGCCCACAAAGCCCGCTTCTCCGGTAATGCCTATTTTTTTCTTCATATTTTTTGTTTTGGGGAACTCCCAATGGGGTCGTTCCGTTTATTATGGGTTGGGCGTCTTTCCGCTTCAACCTGGGGTCCGGCGCTTCTCCAACACACGGTCCCATTGTGTGGGGCCATCCTGGTCCTTAAGGGGCGGTACCTAGACCCTAGGGCGACCCCATTTGCCCCGTGGGCCAAGCCAACACCTTGTTCTTGGCTCTCACTGCCCGGCCGTGGTTTCTTTCGGGCGGGTTTCCTGCCTAAAATTTGGGCCTAAATTAACCATATGGTCCGTTTCTGGCAGCCTATTCCGTTCCTTTTTTTTAGTGCCCACCGCACCTATTGGCCCGGCAGATAAACACGGAAAGACTGCCGCAGCGCGGATCGGTGCAGGTGTTCCTGGTGGTTGTCCTGCGATGGCCCCCCCTTTCGGGGGCCTTTTCTTTTTTTAAACGGCCTTTTCCAACGGCCTCCTTTTTTTTGAGTGAAACGATCATGGCAATGTAAGTTTTGGGTTATGGGGTCAGGGTATAAAAGCTTGGGCTGCGATCAAAACGGAAGCGGGGCATGGTGGCCCGGCCATTTATAGGGGCATGGGTTCGTGGTCATCCGTTCAAAAGGTTTTCCAGTGGCCTTCCCAGTGATCTACCGGAAAGCGTACGTCGTCCTGCTGGGATTGTTCCGTGTCCATATCGCTAAACACCAGTAATTTGGCGTCTGGCAGGGTGGCCTGTATCCCGGTGGCATTCCCTCCCGGCACATGCAGCACTTGGGGCTGGTCCGCGTGCAGCTCCCAACGCTGGGCAGAGGCGCCTTGCGGGGCCGTAAGGGCCACCGTATGGATCACAAAGCCGCCCTGCGGGCAGTAGAACCATTTTTGTTCCCTCCGGTGCCCCTGCCACGCCCGGATGAGCGTGGGGTGGGCCGGGACAATTTGGTACATGCGCCGTATGGGGCCCAGATCCAACGTGTTGAAAAAGGACAGTGCCCCCCGTTTGTCTTGGTGGCTTCCTCCAGGCAGTAGGGTGGGTAAGGCCATTTACAACAGGTTCTTTATGTAATCCAGGCTCAAGAGGGTGTCCTTCAGGCCTTGGTCGGTGAGCTGTTCCGTGTTGTGGGAGTGGTAGTCCTCTATCTGGCTCATGTCGGTTTCGCCCTCGGAGAAATAGCGGCTGTAGTTCAGGTCGCGGTTGTCTGCCGGGATGCGGTAAAATTCGCCCATATCCTCGGCTTTCTGCATCTCCTCACGGGTGCAGAGGGTTTCATAGAGCTTCTCTCCGTGGCGGGTGCCGATCACCTTGATCTCGTTGTCCGCCTTAAAGAGCTCCTTTACCGCTTGGGCCAGATCGCCAATGGTACTGGCCGGGGCCTTGTTCACGAAGAGGTCGCCTTGGTTGCCGTGCTCAAAGGCAAAGAGCACCAAGTCCACGGCGTCTTCCAGGGACATGAGGAAACGGGTCATTTTTGGGTCCGTCACGGTCAAGGGCTGCTTATCCTCAATTTGCTTCACGAACAAGGGGATCACCGAGCCACGGCTGGCCATGACGTTTCCGTAACGGGTAAGGCAGACAATGGTCTCGTCCCCTGGGATGTTCCTGGAGGCGGCCACGGCCACT
>NZ_JBLFEO010000015.1:0-109885 GCF_047345505.1 Maribacter aquimarinus
TGTTCGTTTTTGCTATTACAATTTACCACTTTTAAAACAGTTTTCCTATTTTAGAACCTCCCGGAACATCAATAAAACCAAGGCTTTCATAAACTATCCATCTTTTTTTCGGGGGATGGTTAGCTTCTACAAAACCTTGATGGTAATGTTGTTCTGTTGTGCTGAGCACATGTGCTTTGGCATACTTAAAACTGTATATAAACTCTATGTTGGGGGCATCAATTACCGGCTTAAATTTCTCTGCAATGGCTTTGGCCCCCGTTTGGTGCTGCCTATGGATGAAGGTAAAATTTCTTTCGGGCATTTCTTCTGCCGTTTCTAAAATAGCTTGTGCGTAGGTGTCATAAGCCCATTGTTCTTTTTGATCAAAGTTCATATTGTGCATATTCTCCCCTGTGGTGAGCCCAATGCCCTGAAGATCAGGATAGGAAACAAAAAGTTGTTTTATGCTTTTTCGGAAATATTCTTTGGTAACTTCATTGTCAAACCTATCTGTAATACCATATTTTCCGTTCGTTCCATTGGTGAAAATGTTCCATGTAATGACATAAAAATCAATGTTTCTGTCTTTGGCATAGCGCATTACCTTTTTCCAAAACCCTATTTTTTCCTCAATGGTTATTTTTTTGACTACTTTGTAATTTTCCAATATTTCTGGTGAGGTAATGTCGGTTGCGTGGAGGTGGTAATTTTCTTTCCAATCTATGGTGGACTTATGGACATCGTCTAGCGCAATGTCTTCAAAGCCCGGCACTTTTACCATCGATGGAAAAGGATGCAAATTCCAAAGCGAAATGTAATTATAGCGATGGCGGGCAAGATTATCAATGTACGCTTCCCAAAAATCCATTTCCCACATTACGGGTAAATTGTGTTGTGCAGTGGCACTGGCGTCCGTGTAGCTTGGTGTTCTGACATCCAGCGGGATGTTGAACTTGCTGCCCCGTTTTTCCATATAAGGGTTTTGCAGGGTGTTTTCAACACCTTTTATTCCGCCAATCTTTATTTGCTCAGCGAGTTCTAGACCGCCGTACATAAGCCCCTCAACATCCAAGGCGGATACGCTTATTTTTCCTTCTGTTTTGGTAATTTCGAACCCCTCGGATTTCAGCCTTTTGTCTTTCTTGAGATGGAACAAAATAGTGGCATCCGAGTGCTCAGAACGTTTTACGGTAATTCCTTTTGTCTTTAATACTGTTTCAAGTTCTGTAAGCGCAAATTCTAATTGAGGACCATCGCTTGGTGCAAAAACAGTTATGTCCTTGGTTGGACTCGTACAAGCTATGTTAAGTGATATCAGCAACAATATCAAGTGGTACAGGGTGGGTCTTGGAATTCTCATATTGTTTGTCCATCTAAAATACTTCGTCTTGGGAGCATAGGTTGCAGGAGAATCATTGGAATAGGTTTCCATTACATTTGCCTTAAAGGCCACCATTTTTTAGATGTGGTTTTCCGTTAAACCTTGTGGCCGGTCATCTCCATTCATTTTTTCGCCTTAATCATATCCTAGACCTTTCGCTAAAACTATTGTTCATCTGTTGCCGCATCGTTTTTTTTGTATTGAAATTCTTTTTCGAGGCTCACATTTTCAAAATCTGCATTGTCTGGCAATACAAAATGATAATCTGTCTTTTTGTCTATACCCACCTTTATATTTTCCGTAGCCTTGAAATCCATCACATGACCGCCAAGTTTTTTATCATCGGAAATAAAGTGAAAGTGAAATCCTTTTACATTGATGTTGCCAATGAAGTCAGGACAATAAAAGCCAACAATGGTGCCCGATACTCTATTTCCTTCAAAAACAGGTCGGTTGGGTATGAGCACATCCAGTCCTTCTTCAAAAGGCGGTTCTTGTCTTGTAAGACCTCCACATTTCATATAATCAAAAAGGCCTTCTATCTCAAACATATAGAAAAAATTGGGTGAGGGAAGTTTGTCCAGAAGTTGTGATTTTAACCCCTCCATATCCATTCCTTCCTTAACTTCTAGAGTTAGGTTGAAGTCATTTTCAAAAAAACCGGCATTGGCATAAACAATTTTGTCCGTGTCAGCTCCTTCGCTGATGGTACCGTCTTCACGAACCCGATAAGCAATGCCATCAATCATCACCATTTCACCATCCAGAAGATTAAAAGAGCCTAGTCCGGTATCTCCTTTGGTCTTGAGTTCTGCCACGGATAGGTCAGCATCAAAAACCTTGTTTACAAAAGCCCACCAGATACTGTAGTGGTAGTACGTATCGTTTTTTTCAATAACAGGGCCGGCCTCAGTTGAGGTGGTTGTATCCAGTTTTTTCTTCTCTTCACAGCTAAGGGCCACAAAAAGAAAAAGGATCAAGGAACCTATTTTTACTGATTGCATGCTAGTCATATTTTCTAGGGTTACGTTTCCGCATTTTATTGGCTTCTGCATCGCCTTTGAACTTTTCTTTTTTAGGGTTCCAGGTCAGGGGGCGGCCAAGCTCATAGGCGATATTGGCAATGTGGCACACACTGGCCGATCTGTGCCCTGTTTCCACGTTACAAATGGGTTGCTTTCTGGTCTTGATCGCGTCCAGCCAATTTTGGTAGTGATTGCCTTGGTCCTTGAAAAGTTCTTTTGGGTCGCCTCCATTGGGCAATGCCAGACTGGCGGGCGTGCTCTCCAAAAAGCCCCTGCTCACATCCAAAGAACCTTCGCTGCCCATAAAGCGCACTGCCCAGCCACGGCCAAAATCCGTATGCTCCATCTCGATGCCATTTTCATAGAACATCTTTAGCCCCCGGGTGGCCTTGGGGTCTTTGGGGGGAATGTAGGAAACCGGTCCGGTCTCATCCATGCCCAGGCACCATTGGGCAATATCGAACATATGGGTTCCCCAATCTGCCAGGATGCCCCCACCGGTTTCCTTAAATTGGCGCCAGTCTGGGTACGTCTTCACCTCTTTGGGTGCAATGCTCTCGTGGTAGGAGATCAGGGGTGCCGGGCCGCACCATAAATTCCAGTCCACCCCTTCGGGGGTGGACTGGTAGGGGAGGTCATAGGCACGGGAAGGGTCTCCCACATTTACCAATACTTTTTTTATTTGGCCCAAGCGCCCGGATGACACGATGTCACGGGCCGTAATGAACTTGGACCACGAACGCTGCATGCTGCCCACCTGCAGCACCCTGTCGTATTTTTTTAGGGCATTGACCATGTCCCTGCCCTCTTTGATGTTATGGGTCATGGGCTTTTCACAGAAAACGTCTTTCCCCAATTTCATTGCATCCACGGCCTGTTGGGCGTGCCAGTGGTCCGGTGTGGCAATGACCACGGCGTCCACCCCATCTTGTTCCAACATTTCCCTGTAATCCAGATAGGTGGTTACCCCATTGTACTGGCTTACCTTCCTTTTCTCTGCATAATACCCTTGTACCAGTTCTTTGAACCACGCCCTCTTGGAAGACCAGACTTCTGCCCCCGCCACGATCTGCGCCCCTGTCTGTGAAAGAAAGCGGTTGGCAAGGATACCGCCCTGTTTGCCCAGGCCTATGTAAGCTAGGTTTATCTTGTCGTTGGGCGTCACAAAGCCCCTTCCCAAAACATGTCTTGGAACAATACTGATCAGGCCCGCGGCCAGGGCCGTGTTTTTCAGGAACCTTCTCCTTGTATGGGGTGCCAGCGTCTGTTTTGGGTCTTTTTTTCCTTGCTTTGCCATTGCTCTTGATCTTAGGGATGCACTCTGGTTTCTAAAGTTAAGGTATTTCAATAAAAACAGGGGTACACCAATTGCTCTAGCTTGTCCTTGGTTTTGGCATTTTGCCCTGTCTGGCAATAATCGGGCACGTCCAATATGCTGCCCGTGGTGGCAAACAAGCCTTGCAAGCGTTCCAGGGCCTTTTCCCAATCCCCGATCTGTTGGTAGGGCCAGGTGGACTTCCCGTCCAGGAACTGGGAAAGATACTGATGCGCTTTTTTAAGGTTGCCCTTCTCGGAGTCAAGGTCCCAGAGCTCTACATGAACCCCTTTTTTTCTGCCAAGGAAGGCCAATCTGGTGAGCCCGGACAAATTTAGCACACTGTAGGTGAGCCCTTTTGTCCGCGCAATTTCATGGGGTTGGGAGCCATCTGCCGCCAAATGGGGCTCTATCCTGTTTTTTGCCACAGATTTTAAAATGTTTGTTGCTTCCTCCGTTCTGTCAAGGTAAAGGAGCAATGCCACCACCTGAACGTCGTAAACGGTGCCGTGGTTGTTTTTTCTAGATTTTTCAAACAGTCCAAATTCACTGGTCTGGAGCCAATTGAGATAATTGCTCAGCCACGTGTTCATTTCCAGCGCCAGATCCGGGGTGAGGGCATTTTCCAATTCCAGAATCTCCAAGGCGGTTACGATATGGAGAATCCCATAAAAATCAATGATGCCAAACCCCCTACCGGTATTTCTTCCGGGTATTCCCTGGGCATAGTCTAGGTGCGGGTTCATCCTGGTTTCCTTGTCCACGAACCAAACCCTGAGCCATTCCTCTGTTTTTTGGGCATAAGCGTCATCATCAGAAAAGAAATACGCCAGGGACAGGGTCTTTACGTGGTGAAAGAGTTGGTTTTTGGAATCCGTGTCCACATTGTCCCCTCGGGTCATGGGGTTCACTTCTCCGTCTTTTCTGATCCAGGGCAGGCCATCTTCCTTGTCCGGATCGGGCCACCAGTAGGGGGCCAGGCTCAAATAGTCATGTTTGTCCCCGCTGGGGGCAACCGTGCTTTTTTGTACCACGGAGGTGGGTGTGGCGTCAAGACTTTTTTCCGCTTCCGCCAGTAATTTTCGGTAGGCGGCCATGTATTTATCGGAACCTTTTGCAATCCCTTCTTTTACCTTTAGTAGCTTGGTATGGTCCAATACCGTAAACGTATCGCTGATCTCATTTGGCTGTTGGGCCAAGAGATCGCCATGGCCAAGGACCAGTAAGGGCAAAAGAAGGAATGCTGGGATTTTGTGCATGGGGCTATTCCATTTTTAAGAGTTCGCTGCCGGCCAACAAAAAGGCCCCCGTACCATAGTTCTGCCAACTATCTGCCGTGGCCGGTTGTGGATCGGCCCCTATGTCCTGTACCCAGCCCACCATGCCGTTCTCGTGCTGGCAGGCCACAAGGGCGTTCCAGGCCTTCTTTACGCTGGGGGCATAGGTGGCCCTGTCCAGAATACCGTTGTTAACGCCCCAGGCCAGGGCATAGGTGTAAAAGCCGCTTGCGCTCACTTCCCCGTGGTTCCAGGATTCCGGAGACAATAGGCTGGTTCGCCAAAGGCCGTCTTCATGCTGCAGTTCCTTTATGCGGTTGGCCATTTCCTTGTAGAGGCCCAGGTAAAAGTCATAGTGCTCGTAGTCTTTGGGCAGGTCGGTCAACAAAAGGGCAAGACCGCCCAGAACCCATCCATTTCCACGGGCCCAGAATATTTTTTTACCGTTGGGCTCCTTAAGGTCTTCCTCGTTCACGCCCCATTGGTATCGGGTGTCCCTGGCAAAGAGCTTTTCCTCCTGGTCGTACAGCAGGTTATAGGTCTCCGTGTAATATTTGTGCATGGCTTCCAGGTATTGTTGTTCACCTGTTTGTTTGGCATAGACCGCTATGACCGGTGGGGCCATAAAAAGGGCGTCGCACCACCACCACAGTATTCCTTTCTCCTTGTTTTTGTCGGTACCGTCCTTCCATTTGTTGGGTTGGTAGAGATGGATGTCCAAAAACTCTTTTGTTGGTTCCAGGTCCACCAGGTTTTTACGGGTTAGATTGGTGTAGAGATAGGCGTAGGAAATCGCTACATCATCGGCATGGTAGGTTCTGTACAGTGGTTTCCATTGATTTCTGTAGCCCATGGTCTTCAAGGCGGCCAAAAATATGGGATTTTTAGTGGTTTCATGCGCTTTGGCCACGCCGGTATAGTAGGCACCGTTGGTCCAATCCGTTGGGGCCAGGGCAAAGATGGGATGGGCCTCTTGCCATTCCATGGCCCGTACCATGGCCTGTTCCATTGCCTTTTTGTCCAATTCCTGTGCCCGTGTGGTGTTGCCAATTGATCCCATTAGGAGAAAAGCCAATAAAAAGGGCGTAATAAAAGTCTGTGTCTTCATTGTATTTGGTTTACTTTGTTACTCTATTTTTCCAATCTGAACGATGCCTTTAGGTACTCTTGGGATGAGGTGCCCAACATGACGCTATAATCCCCTGGTTCCAATACCTTGGTCATGGCCAAGCCGGTAAACTCCAGCATTTTAGGGGTAATGGTAAAGGTTACGGTCTTGGTCTGTCCCGGTTCCAGGGTTATTTTGTCAAAACCCATTAGTTCCTTGTCCGGTCTGGTCACGGAGCCAATCTCATCCTTTATGTACATTTGAACCACCTCCTTGGCTTTTATGCTGCCGGTGTTGGTGACCTTTACACTTACCTTCAGTTCCGAGCTCGGTGTTATGGTGTTGGCAGATAGGCTAAGGTCTTCATAACGGAAATCTGTATAGCTGAGGCCGTGGCCAAAGGGATATAGGGGGCCTTCTTCCAAGAACAGGTATCCTTTTTTATAGTTGATTTCCTTTTGACTGTAATGAAAGGGGAGCTGCCCTATGGACCTGGGAATGGTCACCGGCGATTTCCCGGATGGCGATACCTCACCAAATATGATCTTGGCCAAGGCCACATCGCCCCTTTCGCTCAAATCCCAAGCGTCCAAGATGGCGTCTGCCTGCTCGGAAATTACATTGATGGCCAAGGTCCTTCTGTGCTTGAGCACCACTATTACAGGTTTTCCCAAGGCCTTGACACGTTGAATCAATTCGTCTTGCGCTCCCAAGGGTTCAATGGTTGCGCGATCGCCCAGGGCCTTGTTAAAGTAGGCCTCTTTGGCCGTGAATTCATCGCCGCCCAAGTAGAGAATGGAAACATCCGAAGATTTTGCCAGGTTCACCAAGCGTTCAAGGTCTTCTTCCTTGGTGGGCAACAGGTTGGGCGCCCCTCCTTTTTGGTCCGTTAGTTCAAAACCCTGATCGGAAACAAAGGAGGCCCGGTCACCGGCCACAGCTTCGTACGAGGCCTGGGTGCTCTCGTCCAACAGGGGTCCCAATAGGGCTATTTTCTGTTTCTTGGGCTCCAGGGGAAGGGCATTGGAATCGTTTTTTAGTAGGATGATGGATTCCAGGTCCGCTTCTTCGGCAAGGGCCAGGGAGCTTGGGTTGCGCACCCCTTTTTCCACGGTTTTCAAATCTATCAGCGGATTGTCAAAAAGCCCCAGTATCATCTTGGTGCGGAGTACCCTGCGCACGGAGCGGTCTATCATTTTTTCTATGGAGGGGTCTTTTTTCACCATTTCCGGTAGGTAGGCATAGGAATCCTCCGCATAAAGATCAATATCAATACCGGCAACCAATCCCATTAGGGCGGCTGCCTCCGGGCTATCGGCCACCTTCATGAAATAATAGAGGCGGGCAATGTCATTGGAGTCGGAGACCACATAGCCATCAAAGCCCCACTGATCGCGCAAAACTCCGGTCAACAACTCGGGATTCCCGTGGCTGGCCACACCGTTTATATCGCCGTGGCTGGCCATGATGCCCAGGCTTCTGGCCTCCTTAACGGCGGCTTCAAAAGGCGGATAGACCTCATCTATCAGGGTTCTGGGTGAAATTTCCACGGCAGCAAAATTGGAGCCTCCCAATACCTGCCCGTAACCGGCAAAGTGCTTGGCCACGGCTCCAATATGGGTGCCTTGGCCCAGGCCGTCATAATTGCCCTGAACGCCCTTGATGGCATGTACAACCATTTGTGTGGTAAGGAAGGTGTCTTCCCCAAAAGCTTCGGACATGCGGCCAAAGCGCGGGTCACGGACAATGTCCGCTTCGGGGGAGTGGCACATGTGCATTCCGCGCAAACGGGCCTCCCGGCCCACCACGTCCCAAATACGATTTACCAGTTGGGTATTGAAGGAGGCCGCGGAGGTAAGCGGCCTGCCAAACCTGGTGGAACCCGCGGCATCTACCCCGTTATAGGATTCCGTGACAAAGAGCGCAGGGATGCCCCAACGGTTGTTGTCCATAATGTACTGTTGTAGCTCATTGTTGAGTTTGGCGGCGGCCAAGGGCGAAATGTGCTCGCCGGGGTTCTTGATGCCGGCAATGCCCAATTTAAGTTTCTCAACCACCCGATCGGATAATTTTAGGCGTCCTTTTTCATCGGATTCCACCCCTATATTGGCGTGGAATATGCGCATTTGGGCCACTTTTTCTTCCACTGACATTCGGGGCAACAGATCATTGATTCTTTCCTCAAAGGATAGGGAAGCATCTTGGTAGGGCATTTTTTGCTGTGCGCTGAGCACACATCCCAAACTTATGAAAAATAAGAGAACAAGGGGTTTTAAGGGGGTCTGTATCATCTTTGGAGGTTAATTATAAAATTGTAGTTCATCTATTTCAAGTTCTGTGCCAGGTGCTACCTGGAACAGTAGGTACAGGCTTTCCGTCTCGCGCAACCCTTCCATTGGAATGTTGACCGAACCAAAGCCCTGCCTTCCTGGGCCGGGCTCAAGGGTATCCTTGAAAAGGACCTTGCCCTCTAGGGCGTTCCTCCTTACCTCCAGCGCATATTGCGGCACATCATTGGTCCTTGTCCTTAAGGTGATTCCCTTATAGTTGTGCGCTCCTTTTATGTTGGGGAAATGTAGATGGCTCTTCTGGGCGGTGGTCACCACTGAAAATCCGTTCTCCAGCTCTTTCTTCTCAAAGCCCTCTGCCTTAAAATAGTCTTCGGCCTCAATGGCCCCATTGGCCCGGTAATTGGCCACACCGGTACCATCTACCCGAATGGTGGCCATTTCCCCATTTTCCCTAAAGTGCACATAACTGATGAAAGTGTCCCTGAACCACCGGTTGCCGGTTTGGCTTATATCGCAATAGGCATAGTACCATTGGTTGTGCCACTCAAAGAAAGAACCGTGCCTGCCCTGCAGAAAACCATTGGGCCAGGTGGGCGCATCATACCCTTCTGCAAAACTTTCCTTGGTAATTACGGTGCCTTTGTAATCATACGGCCCATAGAGCTGGTCCGACATGGCGTAAAAACACCCCCAGGACAAGTAGTACTTACCGTTGTACTTGTGCACAAAGGGTTTGTCGTCCGTTGGTTTCTCCTTGTTTTTTCCATCCTGGTTGTAGGGTCCCCTGGGGTTGTTGATCTGTAGTTTTTTAGGGACTTCGGCCAGGCTGATCATATCGTGGTTCAGTTTGGCAATGTAAAAATCCCAGACCCCAAAGATGATGTAGTGCTCCCCGTTGTCTTCAAAAATGGCCATGTCATATTCATCCGTGGGCGTAAGCTCCTCGCTGAGCAGAGGTTTGCCCAATGGGTCTGTCCAGGGTCCCGTGGGGGAATTGCCCACCATAACCCCCGCTTGTTGGTTTTTTTCAGAAAAGTACCAGTAATATTTACCGTCCCGGTAGCCCACATCCGTGGCCCAACAGCCCTCAAAATCGGTCCCAATATAGGTCTCTTTGGGGTGCAGGGTGCCCCGGTGGCTCCAGTTCACCAAATCTGGCGAGGACCATACCCACCAGTCTTCCATGATAAACCGTTTGTTTTTGGCAGATTTGTCATGGGAGGCATATACGTAGGCGGTGTCATTGAAGATATGCACATGGGGGTCATTGAGCCCCATATTGGGAACAATGGGGTTTTGCCCGGTAACGGCCAGCGCCATTAGAAAAAAAGCGGGTAGGAGCAATGGAAAAAGGTGGTGTTTCATTTTTTTTAAGTATATGTCACGGCGTTCTGCGTTCGCTGCGCTCCGCGTCCCGGGCCTCATTGAACGTGGTGCCCTCCACAAAGAGCACAAACCTGTCCAGACCATGGAATTGGGAACGGCCGGAGACTTCCATCGTGTACGTGCCGGGCTCGTCAAAGGTCACATAAATGTCATGGGGGTCATTGTCACTGGTATTGGAGCGCCAGAACCACTCGCCCAACCGGTTCATGTATACCTTTAGCCATCCATCGGCGCTATTGCCTTCTGGGTTGGGTGTTTTTCCGCTTCCTTTGGGATAGACCAGGCTCCCGTTGCGTTCCCCAAAAAAATCGGCCGCATCATTGAACCTTAGCCAGGAGTCATTGGCCTCTGACTGGGTGTCTCCCTCGGTAATTCTGGAACGCCAAATGAAGCGGTAGGTGCCCGTGGTACCAATGGTCAATCTATAGGTCAGTACACCGTTGCCGGGTTCCCTAAAATTGTCGGGCTTGTTCCATACCAGGTAACCATCGCCGTCAAAACCTTCCAAAGCAGACCTTCTTTCCCACTCAATATCACCTGTAACACTTTCAAATTCAACGCTTACGATACCGTTTCGCTCCAAATAGGTGACCTCGTTGGGGTTTGGGTCGGGCCCTTCAACGGGCCCGTTGCCATCTTCGGGGTCCGTGGGGGGATCCGTAACATTTTCCTCTTCCGGTACATTGGGTTCAGCATCTTTGCCGCATGAAAGCACGGGCAGGGCCATCATTAATAGAATACCATATAGAATTGCTCTTTTTCCCATAGTTTATGGCTTATTGCTCAGGGCTTATTTTTTGCCACTGCAAAAAGTTGCTTGGCTTTTCTTAGACTAAATTTGTCGGCGTTGTAAAATAGCATATAATCCATACTGAAACGTTGCGAACTTCCTGCCACGGTTAGGGTATATGTTTCACCTTTCTTTAAGTTGTACATAAGCTCAAAGTGCTCATCCTTGACTTTTTCTGCGCGTTGGGCCCAGTGCCAGGCCAGTTCCGGTGTTTCGGGACCTCCTTCTTGTGAAAAATTGAGATACGTTTCCAGGGTTTCCTTTGGCAGGGTTGTGGCAGAAGCATAGTTGCCGTCTAATTTTACATAGACATCGTTGCACCTATTGCCGCTTGCGCCACCCAAACGTTTACTGGTCATGATCAGTAGCCTGTAGTTGCCGTCTTTTGGTGCGTTAAAGGCATATTGCAAGGGCGAGTTGGGCGTACCTCCGTCCGGTGCGTTTCCTTGGAATTCCAATTGCGCAAAACCAGAGGCCCCATCTATATAATGCGGATCCCCTTTTTTGATGGACAACCACTCTCCCAGGTCGGAACCCGTGCTTTCGGCTTCCAAAAAAATATAGTCTGCAGATGTAAGTACAATTTCAGGGGTTGTCCCTTCTTCTTTTGGCTTGTTTTCCAGAAGGGCTTTGGCCTCTCTCCAACCCGCTTTTTCGTTGCCTCCGTTGGGACCGCCCGTAATGTGCCAATAGGTCATGCCGGCATCTGAGATATCAAAGCCTTTTTCTGCATCGGATTTCCAGTTCTCCAGGCGATCGACCTGTTCG
The DNA here is from genome assembly GCF_047345505.1 of Maribacter aquimarinus. NCBI lineage: Bacteria > Pseudomonadati > Bacteroidota > Flavobacteriia > Flavobacteriales > Flavobacteriaceae > Maribacter > Maribacter aquimarinus. Next base: position 11,324 of record NZ_JBLFEO010000015.1, read on the forward strand.
GTGTCATCCATGGCATAGAGCCATTGCCAATTCTCATCGTCACTGTCCCGCAACCAAAACCAATTTTGTATGTGGGAATGAAAATCGTCCTCACCATTTGAAGTGTTCTGGTCGGCAATTTCATGGAAGGTCATTTCGGGAAAATCTGCCTTCATGTCTGCCCAGGTCTTGGTATGCTCACCGTGTACGTGTTCGTTGTTCCATTTACTGTGCGATATGGCATATATGTGCCGCCTTTTGTCCTTTGGGGCGGCTTGCAACATCTCATAGGGCATTTGCATGGGCCCTGCACAAATGAACCAGAGCGGATCTCTGGCCGTACTCTTTTTGGCCTCTCTCACAAAATTTTCAATGGCCCCCTGTTTTTCGGTTTGGCCGTTGAACACTTTGGACACATCCAGGCCAAAGCGTTTTGCCCCTCCTTTGGCAGCATCGTCCATGATGCGTTCCCAAGCCTTGCGCGACTTTCCCATATGGTTGTTGTAATCGTAGTGAACAAGTCTTTCTTTGAGGTCTGCATAATGTAAAAAGGCCATGGCGAAGGCTGTGGCGCCCCAATCATCGGAATCATGCAAATTTCCGTCCGATGAATAGGCTATTCGGCCCTCTGGCATGTCTATTTTAGATTTTTGGGCATTTAGGATGGCTCCCATAACAAGGAGAAACAGACAAAGTGCCCCTGTTCTGTACCTTAAGCCGATCATTTGGTGTACCTTATCTTGTAGGTGCCGGAACCCAGAGAGACGTAATTGCCGTCTGAATGTAGCTTGGATATATCTTGCCAATTTTCCCCGTTAATGGTCAGGTTTTCTTTTTCCTTTTCGGTCAAGGGGAGCAATGCCTTTGAATTGAAAGGAACGGCCAGGTCCATTTCAAAAACGTTTCCCTTTAGGGTCCAATTGTTTTCTATGGTGCCATAGGGCGTATCCACGCTGATCTCGTTGCTGGTAATATGGGAGGGCGCCATGGGGTTCACGGTAAAGGTTTTAAACCCCGCGTGCTCGGCAGTGGGTTTTAGACCGCCCAAGGCCTCAAAGAAATAGGCGGCAAAGCCAGAGTGCATGGGATGGTTCAGGGAGTTGGTTGGCCCTTCCATCTCTTCCCAAATGAACTGGCGCTCCGGCCAAGTGGTAAAGCCCGACTTTATTTGATAGGCCTGACTGGGAAATTCTGGCGTGGTCAATATTTCATGGGCCAGATCGGCTTTGCCGTGTTTGGCAAGCACCGTATAGATGTACCGGTTGCCGTGTATGCCGGTGGCATGGTGCCCACCTTTCACTTCCACAATATCATGCACCAGACCATTTACCACGGTTTCAATGTCGGCTTCGGGAACCATTCCAAACTGCAGGGCCTGTACCGTTGCTGTTTGGCTAAGGTACCATTGGTGCTCCGTGCCCGGCTTGGGCTTGAGGTACTCCCTGTTGAATGCGGCCAGAAGGGCTTCTTTTTCGGCCTTCATTTCTGCTTCAAAAACGGGATCGTTGTTCATTTGGGCAAAGCGCTCCATTATGCCAAGGACATCATAAAAATAGGCATTGGCAGAAATAATGGGATCCGTTTCCATGGCACCGGGGTTTTTCCTTCTGTCCCACAGTGGCGGGCACCAATCGCCCATCCCATCTTGCATTATGCCATTTTCCCCTTTAAAATTCAGGTAAAACTGGGTCAGGTTCTTCATTTCGTCATAATACTCCTCAATAATGGTGTCGTCTCCGTAATAGAGGTAATTGTACCAGGGCAGGTACATGGTGGCCACGCCCCAGTCTATTTTGGCGTAAGTGGAGGTACGTTTTCCCGGCGCGATCATGGTGGGCACCTGAAATTTTATATCGGGGTCGTTATGTCCTTTGGTGGGGCGCATTTGGGTTCGGATATCTTCCATGTATTTTTTATAGAAATCGTACATATCGTAATTATACAGGGCGTACTCGGCGAAGGCATGGGCATCGCCCAACCAACCGCATTTTTCCCTTGCGGGGCAATCTTCGGGAATGCCGTGCAGGTTGTCTTCAATGGTCCATTTACTGATGCTGTGCATTTGGTTGAGCAGCTCGTCCGAAGTGGTAAAACGGCCCGTTTTTCCTATATCGGTGGCCACGAGCACCGCTTTGATCATTTGGCCATCGGGCTTGGTTGAAACTCCCTTGACCTTGGCATAGCGAAAGCCATGATAGCTGAATTTTGGTTCCCAAGACTCAGTCCCGTCCCCTTTGCATATGTATCTATAAATCTGTGGCATCCCGTTGGCGCCGCCGCCGGTGGAACCTTGGAAGATATCGCTGCCATCCGTTCGCAGCGCCTCGGTGGCAATGACCTCAACGAGCTGCCCTTCGGCTTCCTGGACCTGCAATTTTACCCAACCGGCTATGTTCTGTCCAAAATCCACGATCCATTCGCCGTCCGCTCCTTTAAAGACCTTTTGGGGCTCCAGTTCCCGTAATTTTTTGATGGGCGGTATTTGCTGGGCGCTGATCTTGTTAAGTTTGGGCGAGGCCACTTTGGGGCTGCCCCAGCTTTGGTCATTGTAGCCCACGGTGTTCCAGCCATTGATCTCGTACCGGGCATCATAGGTGTCACCGCCGTAGATATTGTTGAAGACGATGGGCCCCGTTGCCTCTTTCCAGGTTCCATCGGTAAAAAAATCCTCTTGCGAGCCATCGGCATAGGTCATTTTTACCATAAGTTTTACCGTTGGGGCACCGTAGGCCAGGTCTTTTTCGGACTCCGGATCGTTTTTCCAGGAGATGTTCTGTCCGTAGAACCCGTTCCCCATAATGATGCCAAAAGCATTGTCCCCTGATTTGATCTGCTCAGTGATGTCGTAGTTTACGTAATAGGCCTGTTTGTCATAGTTGGACGGGGCGGGATCCAGCACATGGTCTCCCACCTTATTGCCGTTCAGATACAGCTCATAATACCCCAGGCCACAGATATAGGCTTGGGCACTTACCACCTCTTTGTCTATCTTGGTTTCCTTTCTAAAATAACTGGCGGCAAAACCTTCCACTGGAAGTGGCGCGTTCATCTTGCCTGTCTTGTAGTCCCTAAAGCGGTGTGGAGATTTCCGGGTATCCTTGTTCAGGGTGATCCATTTAGACTGGCCCCAATTGTTTTCGTCCATCAATCCCATAGTGAATTGCTGTACCGGAGACCATGCAGAGGGGTTTCCTTTTTCGTCCCAGATCTTCACCTTCCAGAAATAGGTTTGCAGGGGCTCTAGGGCATTGCCGGCGTAATCCACAAATGCAGATTGTTCGCTCTCCACTTTTTTGGTGTCCCAGACCGCTGCCGTGGCATCACCCAACTTTTCTTTAGATGTGGCCACCATGATGTGGTAGGCAGACTGTGACTTGTTGTGCCCCTCTGTTTGCACTACCCAGGAAAACTGTGGTTTTTCGTTTTCTATGGCCGTTGGGTTCACCTTGTAATCTGTGGTTATTTTGGAAAAGGCCAGGCTGTTCTCCTCTGTTTCTTGCTTGCACCCGGTAACGGCCACTAAGAAGAGGCAAAGGGTAGCCTTGATCAAACAGGAAGATGTTAAATTTAAAATGTTGTTTTTCATGGTTTATGTGCAATGGTTTTCATAAAAGTTAGGGTTACCGGGCCCAATAGCCCGGAAGGCATCAATGGGTCGTCCTTTTTGTAGAAGGGGGCCGTGGTAAAGGTGGTGCGCTTTCCTTCCGGTCTGGGTTCATTGTTGGTGTACCATGCCGGCATGGTAAGGTCGGTGGCCCGGTGCGGGCCAAGCTCATAGCCCCCGTCATTGGCAGGGTAGCGCTCGTCTCCGATCAATCTATTGCTCCATTGGTTGGTCAAGGCCACCTCCAGGGTGTTTTCGCCAACGTTGACAAAATCGGTGATGTCAACCTCAAAGGGCGGCATCCAGGACACGGCCACTTTTTTTCCGTTCAGCACCACCTCTGCCACAATGTTCACGGTACCAAGGTTTAGCCGTACCCTGACATCCTTTGCCACTTCTTCGGGGGCAAGGTCAATGGTTTTTGTATAACGGGCCGTTCCGCTGTAATATTTAATGGAGTCTTTGGGATGTTGGCTCCAGTCCACCAAAGAATCAAAAAGCACTGTGCCACCGTAGCCGCCCGCTTTGTTAAAGGTAGCCTTCCAATTCTTGGAAATGTCCCTGGGCGCGGGAAGGTCACTTAGTGTAATCTCCCAGTTTTCTCCAGAGGACAAGGGCAAGGTGTGCTTGCCGGTTCTGTTGGTCCGGGCCAACAGTTGGTTCGTTGCCGTCAATTCCACCTCCATGCCCTCGGGCAGGTTTTCCACGGTAGGGGCCTGGGCCAAGTTCTCCCTGAAAACCACAAAGGTAGATGCTCCGGCGCTCAGGGTTATGGCGGCAGTTGTAATGCCCCCTTTTTGTTTAAAGTGGCCCATTTTAGTGATGCTTCCATCCATGGGGTTCCATAATTCCGGAATTTTGTTGGCCACCCTAAATTCCATTTCAAAGCGCCTTTCCGTGGAATCCTGGTTGAAAAAGAAATAAATATCTTCCGTAGGGGTTTTCCTGTGGGCATAGTCCACGGGTTCGCCGCCCACCACGCTCAGGTCCGGGGCTATGTTCTTGGAAGCCAAAAGGATGTCCCAGTCCGACACTTTTTTTATAAAGGGCCCAAGCTCATTGACAACGGTTTGGAACGCCTCTTTGTCCGCATCGGAATTTTGGTAGCCCGCCAGTTGCTCGGGCACCTCTCCGTACACAGGCACACCGCCCTTGGCAATGTCAAGAATGCGCGTTACGGTGGCCAAGGACAGGGTCTTGCTGTTTTGGAGCAAGAGTATTTTATAGGTGGTGCCTTCCGGAAGCGTCAATTGCCTGTCCCTGATTTTTAAACGGTTTAAGAGCACATCCGTGTTCACATTGTCAAAATTGATGGTCTTGGGGATGTTGGGGGTTATTTGGTCACGGTAATAGGCCGAGTTCGGGGCCCCTTCGCCAACATAGATCAACAGGTCCGAAACGGGATGGCCCTGCCTTAGCAAGTGAGAGCCCCGTGCAATGTACTTGAACCAAGCGGCGCCGGCATTTTTCCACCAGGTCTGGGTCCTGTCAAAATGAAAGCCCCAGCGGTTCATGGTCATTCCCGGGGCAACATTGGGATTGGCCTGGTGCGCAAATCTGTGGAACATGAATTCGTTGATGCCGTAGGTCCACCCCAGATCGCCCGAGGTCTTGGCCATGGCAGGATGCCCTTTCCAGTTAATTTGTGGTGTGGAGGTAAACGATTCCGCAGAAATAACGGGCTTACCGTAGATATGCGCCCCAGAAACGGCCGATTCGGTCTGGGTAATGGGCCGGTTCATCCAAAACTCGCCCATGGGAATATCGGTGACACCACCAATGTCCAAATCGTTCAAGGGCCCAAAGCCGTAGGGCTCAATGTAGCTCTGTAGGCCGTCTGCATTGCAGAGTTCGGTGAAGTACTCGAAGTAGTTCTTGGTCATAAGGTCGGAAATCACCTTTCTGTAATCCGAGAGCACGGCTTCCGATGCGGCAGCACTTTCCACGAACCTACCGGCCACCAATGGCAGTTTTGCCAGGAAATCATAACCCTTCTCGTTCTGGAAGATAGTGTTGAAATCTTCCGTCCAGTTCTGCCCGCCCATCTCATAACTGTCAATTTCAACATACTGCAAGGCATTTGGTGCAACCGGTCCCGCCTTGTTCACCACCTTTTTGATAAAGGCATCGTAATGCTTCTTAAAAGGCGGCCTGCTCAGTTTGTCCACCTCCAACCCACGACCTTCGTCGGAGGCGGGATTGTTAAATGCGCCGGTGGAGGTGTAACCAAAGCGCATCACCGTCCAATTGCCCTCGGGCAGGTCTGTGCTCAGAACACCGCTGGCATCCATTTGGGCCGTAAGGTCTTTGATGTCGGAGGGTGCTATGACCATATCCGGAGCTGGTGCTCCAATGGGTTGGAGTTCCTGGTCTTCCGTACGGGCAATGGCGGTCCTGCCCAAGGGGTTGTTCAAAAAATAATTGGCCGTGAGCTGGGCCTCCTTGATGGTGGTGGTGCGGTTAAACCTTAAGCGGAAGTATGTTGCGGTAACCCCCTTAAAATGATCGTTTATGGCCCATTCCCCTTTTCCCGTCCTCACCTTAAAAAGATCCCGTAAATCGGTAAAATTGATGCCGTCCGCACTGGTTTGCAGCATGGCCGTACTATGGCGGTCTTTAAAAATGATTTTGGCAGAGCGTATGGTTTTGGGCTTTTGGTAGGCAAACTGTATCCATGGGGATTCGTCCTTTTTGGCGGTCAATGTAGATTCGGCATCCACCTTGGTGTCTGAAACAAGGTTCAGGTCAAGGTTGGGGTCCGATGCGCTCAGTATTGGGGTGTTTAGGGCATCGTCCACTTCAGAAGGAAGGCTGGGGTAGGCAATGACGGCAATGTCCTTGTAAAACCCCTCGCGCTTGGTGGGTTCCCTTAAGGAGATGTTCACCTGGCCACCGCTGATGACCTTTTCGCTCCATACCACCATTTTCATTGATTCTTCCGGGAGTACCCAGGGTCCGCCACTGGCAGACCAACCGTCGCAGTTGTGCACCCCAAAGGAAAGACCAAGGCGCTCTGCCTCTTTGGCGGCGTGGGCAATCATTTCATGGTGTTCCGGCGAGTTGTATTTTACGGGGCCGTTTGGGATGCCCTGGGTAACGTTGAACAACAGTAGGCCTCCCAGGCCCACCTCTGCCATGGACTCCAGGTCTTTTGTGAGCCCCTCCTTGCTCATGTTTCCGCTCATGGCATGAAACCACGTTCTTGGCTTTGAACTGTGCGGGGGCTCCATAAATTCCTGGGCGAGGTCGTTTGTGGGTTTGCTTTCCTCCCCGCAGGAAACAAACCCCACTGTTAACACCCAAAAAATACCTAAAACTAGCTTTTTCATCGCATATCGTCCCTAACGGACTAAAGTATAGCTTTGAAAGGGCTCCTGTATCCTGTACTATAAGGTTTGGTATGTGATCCTTAAAAAGTAGGTCTAAAAAAGATATGTTGGTCCATATAGTGGAAAAGGCAAGAAAGCACAGGATGCATCTCTATTTCTTTTGACTTTTATTTGGATAAAGAACACTAGCGTTGAAAACAGTAAAAATCACGATGATGCACAAACGCACTTTTGTTATCCTCTTAATGCTAACGACGGCTTTTTTTTCTTGCGATTCAGGAGCGGATATTCTTGAAATGCCAGAAGTTACCGACGACCCTGTTCTGGAAGTATCAGAACTTGTGGATGAGGAAACGGGACCCATTACCAGATGTACCGAAGCGGGAACAAATCCCGATAGGGCTACCGATATTCCAAATCCCGTAAATGTGGGTACCATTGACGACCGCAGTTGTTACGCGGACTATAAGGAAATAACGATTGATGGCACGGTATGGGGCATTTACAACATCACGCACGAGTCCAACCACATGGACGACCCAAATACGCTACAACCCAGAATAGAACGTTCCCTGTCAAGGTCCCAGACCACTGGGATCGGAAGTTTTGCAAAATTTACGGGAACGGTAAGAATATTGGAAGTTGGTAAAACCAGTAATGATGGTAGTGATGGCACCTATATCATACAGGCCAAAGGTAAACATACCGGTGGCGGGGGGCCAAATGACCCTGCCATATGCCTGTTTTTGGCTAAACCAGTATATGGCCCAGATCAAAATGGCAATCAGGTACAACAATCGTTTGATATCTTTAGGGAACAAATAAACTTTAGGGGAGGTTCTGGAGCAGAGGGAAGGGACATCGTTTTTCTGACCAATATTGAAAAGAATGTACCTACTGAAATAGCATTGGAAGTTGGTTTTGCCCAGGATCCCAATGACGCCACTAAAAAAATACACTACGCCAATGCCGTGATTGGCGGCACCCCGTTCAATTGGGACATTCCCGAACCGGAAAGGGGAACCCAATCTGGAATTAGATACGGTGCGTACCGGGTTAAAGGTGGTAGAGCTCAGATTAGATGGGCAAATACTACCTATGAAAAAGTGGAAAATGACTAACAATGGTTATCCTTTAACAATTGGTCAGAGCTGATCTATTTGCTTTCCCAACCTTGTAAGGCACCATACCTTTTACCGCCAGAATGAGCTTCCTTAAACTGAAAACGCTTTCCAGTCTAAGCAGACCAAGATTATAAAAAAGAAGGAATGACGACCAACATCCCGGCCAAGGAAATGCGTGAAGTGCTAACGGCACTTTTCAGTAAACACGGATTTTCAAAGGAAAAAGCCAAACTACTGGCCCATGTACATACGGAAAACACCTTGCACGGTGTAAACTCACACGGTATTAATCGCGTGCCTTATTTCATTGAACAGCTGCAACGTGGTTTGGTTAAAAAAGATGCTGAGGCCAAAAAGGTGGAAGGTTTTGGCAATATGGAACGATGGGACGGTAAATTGGGTTCCGGAGTACTCAACGCGGTACAATGTACCAACCGCGCCATTGTCTTGGCCAAGGAAAACGGGATGGGACTGGTGGCCTTGCGCAACACCAATCATTGGATGCGCGCGGGGTACTATGGTTGGATGCTCGCAGAACAAAATTGTATGGGGATCCTTTTTACCAACACCGAACCCAATATGCCCGCTTGGGGCGGGAAGGAGGCGCGACTTGGCAATAACCCCTTGGTCATTGCCATCCCCAGAAAAAAAGGACACATTGTTTTGGATATGGCCATGACCCAATTTTCCTTTGGCAAAATCAATGAATATAAGTTAAGGGGCGATGCATTGCCATACGATGGCGGGTTTGATGGGCAAGGTCATCCCACTAAAAATCCAGATGCTATTTTAAGGAGCAAAAGCGGGCTCCCCATTGGCTATTGGAAAGGCTCCGCCCTGGCCATGGTTCTGGATATGCTGGCCACCTTGTTGTCTGCGGGAAGGTCCACCTATAAGCTGGGCCTGGAACCGTTTGAATATGGTGTTTCACAGATTTTTCTGTGTATGGATGCAGCAACGTTTCAGGACGGAGACCTTCGAGAAAAACTGCTGGAAGAAATCATTGCCTACACCCAAGACGTAACGCCAACGGGACCTAACGAAAAAACCCATTATCCTGGAGAAAGGTCTCTTGCCCATAAAATCGAAAATGAAAAAAATGGGATGGAGGTAAGCGAAGCAATCTGGCACAGGGTAAATGACCTTTTAAATAACTAAAAACCAAGATCGTGAAAAATAGTAGGAGAGCTTTCGTAAACTAGCGGCCCTTCCTGCACTTGCCGTTGCGCCTGCCCTATTTATCTCCAAACCACATAAGATGGCAAAAAACCCAGGCCAATGCTAAAACGGGTGCAGTATAGCGTTAATGCCCATTCGTTCCATGACGAGTTCAAAAGCGGGAAGATGGATTTTTTCGATATGGCGGATTTTCAAAAGGGAACCGGTACAAATTCCCCTTAATGTGGCAAAAGAAACAAACTTATCTTGATCTGCGCCGATCAAAAAGTGCATTAAACAATTACTAAAGTGTTATCTTAAAATTGTAACGCAAGTAATTTCAGTTTGCCGATGTTGTGCCGTATTAGCGGGGCGTTTCTAAATAGAATTTCCAATACCCACTAAAACTACAGACAATAGGATCATTAAGATCCCAAAAATAATCGTTGTCTTGGTGCGCCCGGCCACGCCCTTCCATTCTTTTCTGTAAATGCCCCAAAGGTTGGCCGTTAAAATGATGGTGGACATGTGCAGAATCCAAGAGCTGGCGCCGTTGCCCAGTTTGCTTTCGCCCATACCGTAAAAAAAGAACTGTAGAAACCAAACGGTTCCGGCAAGACAAGAAAAGAGCAGGTTTTGGGCAATAGGGGAGTCCGTGTTGGTAAAATCGGTATAGGATCTGTTTTTTAGGCTGCGCAGGCCGGTCCATATCAAATTGCTGGTCAATCCGCCCCAGAGGATCACCACAAAGGTCACGTTGTTGGCAAAGAGCGGGTCGTTTCCGGATGCAATGGCGGCTTCTGCCAGTGGTTTTCCGGATTCGATGCCAAAATTGAAAAAAGCGCTCAGAATGCCAGAAACGATGGCCACTGCCAATCCCTTGAACAAATTGAACTCGGCGATGCTCTTCTTTTTTTCCGCTTCGGAAAGCTCTTTCTCTTTCATCATTCCGGCCCAGCCACATACGGCAATGCCCAACACACAGACCAGTACGCCCAACAAAACCAATTGCCCACCAGAGGAGGCAACCATATCCGAGAAGGCCACTTTTCCAGTGGTAGGAACCATATTGTAATATAGGGGAGGTACCAGGGCGCCAAATGCCGCACAAAAGCCAAGTACCACGGAATTGCCCAAGGACATGCCCAAATACCGGATGCCCAAGCCGTAGGAGAGTCCGCCTATGCCCCATAGCAGTCCCATCGCATAGGTAAAAAACAAAAGGCTGCCAGATGCGTCACCAATAATTTCGGTAAAACCGGGCGCGGTGAGCCACGCGGCAATGGGCGGCACAATGAGCCAGGACATAAGGCCACCCACCATCCAATAACTTTCCCATGCCCATCCTTTTACCTTGTTGTAGGGCATATAAAAGCTACCGGCGGCGATCCCCCCGAGCGAATGGAACAAAACTCCTAAAATTGCTTGCATACCTGTTGGGCTAAAATCTAATTATAACTGTTCCTGTCCTTGTATTCAGGATTTCGTTCCGAGGGGATCGGGGCATTTGTCTCTTTCCACCATGTTTTAAGGAGTCCCAGCAACTCATTTGCCTTTTCGGGATGTGTGGTTACGAGATTATCGGTTTCGCCAATGTCTTTGGATAGGTCATACAACTCCATCCCATTGTCCTCAAAATAATAATGTAGTTTCCAATCCCCTTTTCTTATCACTGAACCCGGACGGGTTCTGAACAAGGGGTCCCTGTTTTCATTGTCATCTACATTATAAGCCTGTAAATAAATGGGGAAATGCCAAAATAGCGAACGTTCCAAGGTTTTGGTCTTTCCCTCTAAAACGGAAGACAGATTTTGACCATCCAATTCCAAAACAACATTTTCAATACCTGCGTAGGCCAAAACAGTGGGAAAAATATCCATGTTCGTTATGGGGACATCACTTGTTGTTTGGGCCTGAATCCTCTTTTTGTACACAAAGAAAAAAGGCTCACGAATACCACCTTCATAATAGCTGCCCTTACCTGCCCGTAAAGGCTTTTGTTTGGTGATGCCATACAGACCTCCGTTATCAGAGGTAAATACAATGAGCGTATTGTCCAGTAGGTCTCTTTCTTTCAATTTGTCAATGAGCAATCCTATGTTCCTATCCAGATTATCTACCATAGAGGCATATTCCGCATTTCCCTGACCTTCCCAGGGCGACTTTTTTGCGTATTTGGGAACAATACTGTCCACGGGCATGATGGGCACATGTACCGCATAAGGGGCATAGTTTAGATAAAAGGGTTTTTGAACGGTGTCAATAAAAATCAGGGCTTTTTCAACAATTAAATCCGTAAGGTATTCGGCCTTCCCTTTTTCAAGGGTCACATTTTTATAGGGTGGACGGTAACTTTTTGGAAGACCATTGTGCCCCCCTCCAATATTCAGATCAAAGCCATGGTCCAAGGGGTTGTCGCTCAAATGCCACTTGCCGGCATGGCAGGTGGCATAGCCGTTTTCCTGCAGCACCTCTGGTAGGATCTTATGTTCGGCGGCCAGGGTGTGGGTGTTCTTGGTGGGAATCAGTTTTCTATCCTCCGATCTTCCCCTGGTGGAGGGCGATACGGTGTATATGCCGTGGCGCGGTGTCCACTGTCCCGTCATTAAACTTGCCCTACTGGGAGCACAGTTGGATGCGCTCGCATACCCATTGGAAAAGACCATGCCCTGACTGGCAAGATAATCCAAGTTGGGCGTTTCATAGTATTCGCTGCCCATAAACCCCACATCTTTCCATCCCAGATCATCAACATTTATGACTACGATGTTCGGAACGCCAACCTCTTGCTTGTGAATGCATGATACGTAAGAAAGCGCAACTATGAGTAGCGGTAGTATTCGTTTCATTTTATCCTAACTTAATTCTTAACTGATTGACCAGTGTTGTATCCACAGAAAAAACCTAACATATTTGCACGACCCTCAAGTTCAACAATTTTCCCAGTTTTTCAATTTTCTTGGCCATATGCCCCACGCCAATGGCGCAATGGTGGGAGGGCCCCTGTTTGGACCATTGGTTCATAAATGCCCTGGCCCCAATGGAAAAACGATACCTACTGTTGGTATTGCCAATATGCAAAACTGGTCCTTCAACAGATTCTCCTTCCGCCACCAACAAAAACACATCGTCTTTGCCCTCTACCACGGAGAGTAAGGTAACCGGGCCATGCTTTACGCTCATTTGTATGGAGAGTCCTTTGCCGGGCTTACCGTGATATACGGGCAAGGGAACCAATTGTACCTTTCCCTCGGCAATGGCAAAATGTGCGGGACCATCATGTCCGAGCATTACTATATCATCATTGAAATCCATTGCATAGAATTCGGAAAAAGACCCACCTGTACCAAAGGCATCCATGATCTTCATGGCCTGTGCGTTTTTTACTTCATATTCTCCCGCCACGGGAACATTTTTACCGGTTAACAGGGTATTTCCCGCAATGACGGAGGTAACCATGTTTTCGTAGGCGTTGCCCGATTCGCCTTCGTAATAATAGGCCAAGGAACCCAATTTATGATTTTGCACCAGTGTGTCCAAAGCTATGGAGGTCTTTGCGGCCCGTACCAATTCTTCCTTTTCGCAGGTCTCGGCCACCTCAAAAGTATTATTGAACTCTTCCAATTTGGTTTCCACTTCGTTGTCCGTAACGGCATCACGATATTTCTTGAGCTCGCACATTTCAACAATTTCTATGTGCGTTCCAAAAGCGGCGGCCTGCTTGGTCAAATCGGAATACACATCCAGCATGCCCCCATAATAGTGGCCCAAGACCCCTAAGCGATTGTTGTTCATGACCCGTTTTACGCGCGCGGCATCTATCCAATCCCGTAGTGCTGTCCAAACGCTTTCCTCATCCAAATAGCCGCTGACGAAGTCATATCCTATTCCCGCTCGGTTGAACACATTGGCCAGTTCCGGCACGGAGCAGGCTTGGCAATGGGCCAGCCATTCCCCCGTCATTTTGCCCCGATCCCCAAGGGCATTGAATTTTTCGTAATCTATGGCCGCCACGGGCTGTATGTTCAAAATGACCACAGGGCATTTTAGCTTTTGTACCACCGGCAGCACGGTGGACGAAAGGGCGTAGGTGGACACATACAAGAACAGCATGTCTATATCTTCCTTTTTTAGTTGTTGGCCGGTAACGATGGCCTTTTCTGGTGAATCTACCAAACCCACATTTACCACTTGGGCGTTGAAGGATTCCATCTTTTTGGCAATATGGTCTTGGTAGCCCTCCAAGCGTTCTTTCAGGCCTTTAAACTGGGGCCAATAGGTATCCAGTCCAATACCGAACAATCCAACTTTTATCATTGTCTTATTTTTTTTAGTGTGCTGTCAAAAAAACCTCTTTCGTTTCATTGGTGTATGTAATTCATAGTATTGAACAGCTCCAGGCCTACCATCGTAGATGTCCATTCAACGCTATCCATTTTTAGACGGACATAGGTGACTTTCCAAGATCAGTCCAACCTTGTTTTTAGTTTATGGGTTAACTTTTTCACCAATTCTTCCTGTTCCTCTGCCACATTCTTTGTTTCCTTTTCTGTTGACGTATGGTCATATAATTCCACAAATCCATCTTTATGAAGTATCATCCTATGGGTCGGGGTTCTAATGGTTGAAGCCTTGCCGTTATACGCTATGGCATCATGACCTGTGGTATTTGGGTCTGCTACTATTTTTTTTAGAGAAACCCCATGGCCATACCCAGGGATTTCAATTCCGGCCAGATCGCATAAGGTCGGAAAGATATCGACCGTTTCAACAATGGCATCTGTACTCGCTCCTTTGTTTTTCATTTCTGGATGGTGAATAATTAAAGGTGCATGCAATGATTCCTCGAACAAACTGTGTTTTCCCCAAATGCCATGTTCTCCTAAATGCCATCCATGATCTCCCCAAAGCACCACGATGGTGTTTTTATCTGCCCCTGTCCTTTTCAGTTCCGCAAGTATTTTTCCCACTTGGGCATCTGCATAGCTAACGCTTGCCGCATAGTGCCGGCGAACATCATCGGCGAAATCAGGATCGGTATCGGGATTTTTACCCCAGCGATTGTATCTCATAAATTCACCTGAGCCATGCCATGTGGTTTTTCCTTTTGGTTTTTGTGGATGTTTTATCTCTGGAAACACAACGCCTTCATACCGGTCATAATACTTTTTTGGTGCACCAAATGGCAAATGTGGTTTAATGATTCCGACTGCCATAAAAAACGGGTTTTTAGGATTCTGGGCCAGTGTGTTCAGTTCCCTGACAGCTTCATTGGTAATTGCGCCGTCAGGATAGATACCATCATCTCCTGCCACTGTCTGGAACACATCCATCTCACCGGCCTTTACCCTAATCTCTCCATTGGCCAAACCGTGCATCGTTCCACGTGGATGTTCCCATTGCCCTACCGGCATAAGATGTTTGTCCCATGCATTTGGCATTTCAATTATTGTGCTATCATTCCAATTCTTGCCGCCTCTACCTCCTGGATGATGAGACACTTTCCCCACGGAAACCGTGGTATAGCCGTGTGATTTAAACCACTCTGGCATCGATTTATCCACTTTTTGTGTGCCTTCGTTCATTTTATCCGCTCTTTGGAAAAGAGCACTGTTTGCTTCGGGGCCAAACTGTCCTGTCAATAGGGTGTAACGCGATGGACCACAACTTGGGGAATTCACAAAATGTTTCCGGAATCTAATTCCCGTTTCCGCAAAAGCGTCAATGTTTGGTGAGCTAATATGCCCTGCCCCAAAACTCTTTAACTCTGGACGGAGGTCATCCACACAGATGAGGAGCACATTAGGTTTTTTGGCACCTTCTGTTTTTTTACAGTTCGTTGTTACCAAAAGGGATAAGATCGCATAAAAAAAGGGGCTCATTTTTTTAATTACCATCATTATATTGTTTAAACAGTATCCGGTCATAAAGCCTACTTTGTTACCACATCCCAGACTTTGGACCTTATGGATTTGCCCTCTTTGTTTTCAACCGTGAGTACAACCGTCCAATGACCTGCTGTGGTATATTGATGTACAGGGTGTTGTTCCTTGGAAGTGCTTCCATCGCCAAAATCCCACAACCACTTTTCAACGGTGCCCAAAGATTCATCTTTAAAGGCAAACACGCGCCTGTCCCGATCAACCTCTACAAAAGACCAATTTGCTTGTAGCCCAGTGAACTCTTCCGCTAGGGGCATCAACCTGAATGCATTTAAATAATCGCCATCGTGGATCATGTTGAGGTCATGCGCCAGATTGATAAAATCCTTTCGTACCTTATCATCATCGTCATAATCCAGCACGCACCACGATAGTGCAATACGTTCATTTTCCTTTAATTGTGAAACTGCAGATCCATTGATGCCTTCAATGGCGGCATGATCAAAGGGGGTGATCCAAAATTCCATTTTGAGCCACCCGGGTTTGCCCTGTTCCAAGTGGTGATCGTAGGCCGCATTGGCATGCGGGAAGTCTTTGATCCACGGGGTATTTCCCCAAACCATGGCCCAGTCCTTATTTTTCGGGGGCATAAAGACATGGTAGTTCTGCGCATGCGCCCCGTGTCCTCTAAAGTGCAGTTCCTCCATGGGGATCCTACTGGTATTGGCATTCCACTTTTTAATGAAATTGCCGCCAGACATATCTGCATCCACCACCAGTTCAAAAATATCTTGTTTGATGTCCAAGCGCTCAAATTCCCAGAAATCATCAAAAACCTCTACAAAGAAGTACAACCTATTCAAGTCTTTTACCCATCCCACCTTTACGGTTATATCCAGATCGGCCGGGTCCAGATCAAACCCAATGCCGTTCACGCTCTCCTTCATTTGATCCAGGCCAATGGCGTAGGTATCCGGCACCAGGTTCCAATCGGAAAAATCGCCGTCCACCTGTGGCATCTTATGTTGGGGGAACTGAAAAATGGGGTAAATGGTGTCCCTAGCTTGAAAGCCAAATGATGCCATTGTGCCACAGCCATAAATGGTAAGATATAAGAAATAAAGCAGTTTGCGCATGTTCAGTACTTTTTAAGGCTTCGGCCCTTACCACAAATGGTATCCTTTTCCAGTAGAGGTTATCTTCCAGTGCCTCTTTTTGAATACCAACCGGGCTATCATTCCTTATGTAAAATTTTCAGTTCTGTAATGGAGGCCGCCCGCTCTGCATCTACAATGTACAGTCTGCACTTTGTGCTTTTAACGGCATTGAATTGATGGACCTTATCCGGGCCACAAGAGGTGCCTTCCACAAGGTTTTGCCATGCCCCATTCTCCCAGTATTGCAGTTGATACCCCCGGATATTGTTCTCGTGCTCATCTACAATAATTTGGTTGAAGGTTTGCGGTTTTACCCATTCCACTTCAAGATATTGGTCTTTGCTCGCTGCGGCCCACCAGCGGGTGCCCGCATCTTCATCGTTTGCCCTAAAGGCTTCATAAACCGGTAATTTTTCCGATTCTATGACCATGGAAGACGCGCTCATACGCCCTATCTTGGATAGATTGGCCGGTTTGTTCAAAGGGTCGGGGTATGTTGTTTCCGGTAGTTGGTCCACCAGAAAATCGTAGCTGCCAGACGTTACCTCATATATCACATAGGTACCAACGGCATCATTTTTCTCGGTGCCCACATATTGGATACCTTCCGCTTTTTCGGCCAAAACACCGTTTTCTTTGATGCCATCTTTGCCCATTGCCGGCAGATAGACCTGCGCCGTGGTGTTTATGGGCACCTCAATATGAAAATGGGCACCTGCATCCTTCCTTTTCCAGTTCACGACCACATTGCCGTACATAGATCGGTATTCGGTGTTGGCATGGGTCAGATCTCCCACAACCGCGGGCTTAATGAGCATTTTCTGCATGCCGGGATGTTCTGGGTGGGGCCTTATGCCGCCAAACCCTTTAATGAAATAGCCCCCAATACCCGTGTAACAGGTGTGTATCTGGCTACTTCCAATAGCGGACCAACGCTCTGGCCATACGGTTTTGTCTTGATCCAAAAAGTAGCCGTAGCTTGGGTGTCTTTTATCTTGTAAGAGTTCATAGATCAAATCCATCCGTTCGCCGTATTCCGTAAAATAGCGGGTGTAGAGGGCCTGGCCCGAGCTGCCGGTGTCGTAGTACGGAAATTTATAGAGCACCTGATCTACCAGGTTGTCGTACACTTTTTGCCTTTCGGATTCCGGGGTAACCCCTGCAATCAGGGCAAAGGCCTGGTTCACTTGGTGCCCTTCGCCATATTTTCCCGTGGCAGGGTCGTATAAATTGGCATGGGTTGCCTTGCGCTGTACTTCCAATCGCTTTGAAAAGAGGGCAATATCTTCGGTTTTGTTCAGGGTTTTGGCAATGTTCAAGGCATTTTCCAACATAAAGGCATAGACCGTATTATTGAAATGGGCCGATTCCGGAGAGTTGCTTGAGCTCCAAAAATTACCTCTGGGCGTGCACCAGTCTCCCAATCCTGGAAATTCCAAAGTGCCCCGCTCACCAATTTTTAAGGTACCGCCACTATCATAATCAGAATGTTCGTACAGCCAGTGCATCCACTTTTTCATGCTGTCATAATGGTTATTTAGCAAACGTTCATCGCCCAACATCCTGTAGGTTTCCCAAATGGTAATGGGGCTGTTGGCCATCCACATTAAAAACTCAAAATCGTCTCCGTTGATCACGGCGCGCATTTTACCGTCATTGGCCTGTGAGTCTTGCATAAATTGGGCATATTGCGCCATATAGGCCCCGCTCTCAAAATTGGGCAGGGCATCACCGTACATCGCCGCCACGGTCACCTCGCCCCAACCACGACGTTCGCGATGGGGACAATCTACCAAAATGCCATCAATGGTATTGGCAATATAGGTGTTTAGATTAATCTGATAGATCTTGTTCATCAATTCACTGGAGCTTTCAAATTTGCTGATCTGCTTTCTGTCATTGGTAATGACATGTCCTTTGATGTCCTTTAGATCTGGTTTGTAACCAATGCCGTAAACGGTAACATAGCGCCCTCCGGCAAGATTGAACCGATTGGTGAAATGGCCCGCACCGGTTTTGTCAAAAACGTACTGGCTCCGTTGTTCCCAAGAGGAGACGACCTCTTTATGGTCTGCAACCTCAAAGGTGATGGTATCGCCCTCTTTTCCCTGGAACAGATTCATTTCAAAAAAGCCCGTGTAATTTTCACCCATATCAATGATATAGTTGCCATCTTCCTTCTCTTTAACCCCAATGGGGCTTATTTCCTTGAACTTCACCTGGGGCTCCACCATTTGGGCGCTAAGCGTGGCCGTGATTTTGGTAGTGGGCGGATTGGCATCTGTATTAGGTCCCCGAATGGCTCCTTTAGGGCCTAAATTTAAGTTTACAAAGCCAACTTCTTTGGCGTTCTCATTATCGAACACCACGGCGTTGGCCCAATGGCCATCATCGTAATCTGCGCTGTTCCAATCGTCTTCACGTAAACGTTCATCTATGATTTCACCGCCAAAATCCAAAATGTCCCATGAGCCAATGTAGGCGCTGTAGCTTTTTTTACATTTCCAGCTGGCGTCGGTTGCCAATACCACATTGGTGGTATCCCCTGTAATATGGGCTTGGGCCTTAAACACAAATGGTGGGTCATAGTATTCTTTCATCCTGCCCCATCGTGCCCAACCTGCCGCATGCCAAATACCAATGACATTGTCGCCTTTTGTGAGGTGTTCCTTAATGTCATAGGTAAGGTACGGGAGTCTTTTTTTCTTGTAGGACAGCACGGGATTCATTACCGCATCGCTCACTTTTTTACCGTTCACGTACACCTCATGATACCCAAAGGAGGCCACATGGACGTAGGCTGATTCTGGATCGGCATCTAAGGTAAAGTTCTTTCTGTACCAGTTGTGATCTTTTTTGTTTTGACCTTCTTTGTAGATCCATTCGCCTTTCCAATCCTCTGGCTGCAGTAGCCCCATGGAGAATATGGCCGGTGCGCTCCAACCCGAAGGATGGCCCGCTGCATCCCAAACCTTCACCTTCCAGTAGTAGGTTTTGGTGGACTCCAACGGAATCCCTGCATACACCGCATTGACCGATTGGTTGGAGGAAACCTTGCCCGAGTCCCAGACATCTCCCGTGTTCCCGTCCAAAAGGGCAGGGTTACTGGCCACCAATAGCTGATAGGCCGTTTGTTGTTGCCCTCTTTTAAAATGGGGTGCTTCCAATTTCCAACTCAATCTGGGTTGGGTGTTGTCTATGCCCAAAGGGTTGTTTCTGTACTCGCATTTTAGGTCGGTCACCGCCAATTCAGATGGCGTTGTGCAACTGCTTAAGACTGCGGCCAAAGCGGCCATAACAAATTTTGCCATTTTCATTTTAATAGGTGTATTTCTTAGGGTTGGTCTCATTGATGTCTTATTTTCATTTGGGCATTTCATTCGATATCCAAAAAACGGCACTTACCGCAGGTAGGGTCAATTTGGCCTTGGTAAGCACTTGGTTGTGTAGGGTCCCTTTCGTGGTGTTGGTCAGGGGAGAAATCTGGCCGGTATGCGGATTTGCCTCAAATAACGTAACATCCCCTTTTAAGGTTACCTGGGTCTCTATGTCTTCGTCACTGGAATTGGAGAAAAAGTAGATATGCCTACCTTCCTTTATTTTGTGGATATAATTGAATTTTCCAAAATCCGAAGCCAGGGTTGGATTGGGAGAAAAGGCCACATCTGGCGTGGGGCCCACGGCCAGGGCCTTGGATAGCTCAGCTTCATTGGCATCTGGCAAATGAATAGCCCTGCCACCGGAGTTGTTCTGGTTTATGTGCGGGTTGCCATCCAAAGGGGCATTGGCATCCACCCCGAACATTTGCTTTATCAAGGTTTTTACCTGCTCGTCCTTTCCCATTTCAGAGGATTTATAGGGCAGTTGTCCCGTGGATATCACCAAGCCGCCTTGGTCATAATAGGCTTTTAGCTTTTCCAGTGTCTTTGCCGATATCACTTTGCAACCGGTTAGGATAAGGGCTTTATAGGTTTGTTTGTTTTCGAGATTGCTTAGGGTTACGGCACCGTTTTGAATCGCGTATTTGTCCTCTAAAAAGAATTCGGGGTGAATAAAAGTGAAATCCTGTCTAATATCGTTGGTCAACAACCCGCTAATTTCCATATAGTTGGTCTCGGGAGAGATAAAGAACCCCTGCCGCGGGTTAGCTGGGTCTTCAAATCGGTACCAGCCCGCCAATTCTTCAAACGGATAAAAAACCCCTATTTCCGAAACTCGTTTACCACCTTGCAACAACATACAAGCGCGGCCTACAAACTCTGAATACTCAGGTAATGCAGGGGCCAATTTTTCACTGTAAGGCGAGACCAAAGGGGAAATATAGACTTGCTCCGGATTGTACCATAGGCCATGCGGCACCACAAAATTTACCCCACGGGAAAACAGGTCCATTGCGGAGCGATATAACATCAAAGAGTCAAAAGTTTTTTCTTTGTACGCCCCATAGATTTCTGTGGATACCACTGGCTTATCGTAATAATCCGCTGCGGAACTTATCAATTTATGCCCATTTTGACCAAACTGATAACCGATAATGGCATCCGTTAAGGGCATGGCCATATGCCGATAAAATTTAAAGATATCGGCATTCATATCAATTGGGGTAGGGTCATAATTTCCTGGTGGATGTCCGGTATCCTTTAAACCGTTTGCTTTGGCCCATTCCCCCACCAATTTCGGAAATCCCTCTGCCAAGAGTTCTGCACGGGTCTTAAAAAAGGCGTGACGGACCGATTCCGTTTGCGGACCAATGTCATACCACAGGGCAGGGTACCAAGGTTTGGGATCATAGCCGTTCAATTCCTTAAACTTTTCATTAAAGCGGCCCGTCCATGTACGGGGGTGTTTCCAAAAACCCACATCGTCAAAAAATACTTTCTTAATGGTTGTCCCAAAATAGTCGCCAAAGTTTTTTTGGTGTACCCCATAGGTTAGTTCCATGAGTTTACGCACCGCAGTGGTATCTAAATAATCTACTACGGGGTAGGCCTTATGGTAACTGTCTTTCACCAACACAAAGCTCATCACCTTCCAACTTCCTGCTGGCAGGTCATAATTCAGAACATTATTATTTATAAAGGGAGTAAGTTCAATTCTTTCCAATGTTTCGGTATTCATCGCCACTATGGAAAGTACCTGTCCGTCGGGAAGTTTTTGCCTTATTTGCCTTGGCCCCCGGACCATATGTTCAATTTTATCCAAGCGTTTCATGGTATGTTGGGGGTACAGCTCACCCAATTGGCCACCCGCCATACCACTTGGGAAATCGTTGTCGTCATATAAAATAACCTCCATATCCAATTCCTCGGCGGTATCCAGAACGTCTTGGAACCGTTCCAGGTACTCCCCGGAAAGAAACTTGGGTGTTGTACCGGGCCGTCCATTTTTTTTGGGCGCAAGGGGTAAAACGCTGATTCCGCTAAAACCTCCCAATTCCTTGGCATCTTTCATTTGCTGGCGTATGCCATTGGTGGTCAATTCCCCATTGATGTGCCAGAAGGGCATGGGTTTATAGGCTGCTGGAGGATTTTTGAAATCAGCGATCAAGGCTTTTGGCAGGTCCAGTCTTTGGGAAACGCAAGATAGGCTGGTAAGGCCCGTGAGGAGCATGAAAAAGGACAAGGCCATCTTTGTTTTACCGGTGTTTTTCATTTTCCTGGTTTCTGTTGTGTTTGTTGGCTCCATATCCAAACCCAAAATTTGGATCACAGCCCCATCGTTTTTAGGTTGTCTTTTACCCGAGCCATTTCTACAGCCTCTATTTTTTGGGACAACTCCCCTGACAAGTCAATGATGTGGCCATTTCCAACCCAAACGGGCATAAATTGTCCACTAAATTATGGTTCGGGCGTTCCTTTTCTGTCCTGTGCTGTAGGGTGGCCGTTTGGCCCTTAGGGCTCGTTGTTCCGTTCTTGGCCACAAAAGAAGGTTCGGAAGGTATGGGATACTGGTTTTTTCCGCCCCAGGTATCGTTAGGAGTGCCAGGCCCCAAAAAGCCAAAGGGCCAATATTGAATACAACAAGGAGCGTCCCTTAAGGTACCAAACCGGCTACAATGCCGCCGGTTTGGCATTTTCCCATATAAGTGTGGGGGAGGAGAGGGCCCATATGGTACACAACCATGCCTCGGAACGGCTGTATGCCCGCCTTGGAGTTCACGGTACCAGTGATCCCGGAGACCTCAGGGCATACGTACAGCTCAAGTAAGTTGACGTGTGTAGGTGGTCATAAACCTTGCCAGTCCGGTATGGCAGGGCTACAACAAAGACGGCGATGCCATTGCAGCGGGCGCCCCCAAAGATCAAGGGCCATCTGGGTGGTATTGCAGGGTGCCTTTTCCAGTGGCGTCGGCCTGGATCACCTTTTTGCCGAAAGACAAACGTTTGCCCTCGCCAATGTAGAGTTCCACTTCCTCTTTCCCCGCATTGAATGAGGTGCGCACAATGCCAAACCTACCCTTAAAGTCCACTCCTATGGACTCATCCACAAAATGGCTGTCGGGGCCTTCATTGGATATGATAATGTCCGTGATTTCGGCATCCGCTGTTTTGCTCTTTACCACCGCACCTACCTGATTCTTGCCGTCCCAAAGGGGCTGTACATCCACAACACTGGATTCTTTTTTGGTGGAAGGTTCCAAAATGGCGATATAGGGCCGTTTCCAGGCCTCTCCTTTCTGGCGTATGGTAACCACCTGTGTTTTTTTGTCCACATATCCATTTTTTGCCTCACGGGTGGGAGGGGCCAAAGCGTGAACATAGCTTCTGCGGATTCCACCGGGAACGAACATGTGCATGTAGCGGTCATCGTAATCCAGGTGAAAACGGATTTTTATGCCGGACTTGGTGACATCGGTTTTCCGGGTGTCTTCAAAAAAGCGCCATCCCGGGGATTTTACCACATCGCCAATATCGTTGTCGTATTGATTTGTGGCCCTCAATGTAAGGGCCGTTCCGGCCAAGGTGGTGATCTGGGTGTTATCTCCCAGATTGTGGTAGATGTAATCGTGGAACTTGTTTTTCTGGTTGGATCTGGAGCGAAAGATATCAAAGTAGTACGCGGTGGTTTCACTGGTTCTTATGGTGCTGAGGGTTCTTTGTTGTTCCGCATCGTTCACAGTGTCATCCAAGTATTGGGTGGCAAAGCTAAAGGACGGGGCAATGCCGTCTTCCAGGTGCTTGGGTTCCGCGGCACTGTTCACAACGGTGTTCTGCCAAACGTGTGCCCTTCGTTTCCAAGAACCTTCATCCCTGCCGTGGGACGTACCGTTAACCACCACGGTGTTGTTACCGGCATATAGCCTAAAGTAATGCTCGTGCAGCGGTATTTGGCGCTCTGCCACCGTTGGGGGGAGTCCGGCACTGGGCGCCATCACGTACCCTGCTCCATAGAGTTCCATGCCAATTCCCGTGAGATGGGAATGTACGTAATGTGCCCCTCCGATGATACCGCAAAGGCCGTATGTTTCATTGTTGTTTTTCGCCGGGCTGCGCTGTAGGGCCACGCCAGCATGCTCCACCACCACCGTTTTTTTGTTAAAATCAATTTCACTGTTCAGGTCTTTCGGAATGTCCACGCCCCAGAACAGTTGCAAATGGCGGTATTGGTCATAGGGGCTGCTACTTTCCATACTGGGCATGTACCCGCCTTTGGCCCTGTAGGCTTGGTTAAGGGCCAGTTTGGCTTTTTCCACAATGTCCGTATATCCTCTGC
Source organism: Maribacter aquimarinus (assembly GCF_047345505.1). Lineage (NCBI taxonomy): Bacteria > Pseudomonadati > Bacteroidota > Flavobacteriia > Flavobacteriales > Flavobacteriaceae > Maribacter > Maribacter aquimarinus. The sequence continues at coordinate 35,270 of NZ_JBLFEO010000015.1, forward strand.
GCAGCCCAATATCCAGGGCGTAGCGGTAGTTGTTGGCCGAGAAGTCATTGTTGCGCTTGGAGTCGCCATAGGTTACAAACCTGCGGTCTGGGTGTCTCAGGTAATCGTACAGGAAGTTTCCGTTAAAAATGTGTTTGGTGGCCTCGGTGACGTTCAGCTCCGGTTTTATGCGGTCAATAATGTTCAGGTTCATGCTCACAATGGGCATGAAACCGTAGCTCAGGGATTCTGGCCAAAGCCCTTGTTCAGAATAAATGGGCAAGATGGTGTTCTTGAAGGAGTTTTGGTGGGCCGTGCCCTTTTCCCAAAATACGTTGAAGAGCCGCTCCCGTTCCGCATCGTCCTCAATGCAGAGAATGCCGAACAGGGCGCCCGGGGAGGTCAAGATGGGGTGGTTGCTCACCACCTTACCGTGCACATCGGGCGCTCCATATTCCTGCAGTACATTGCCCACTATGTTCAGTAGTGCTTTTTGGGTCTTTTGGTCATTGTAGGGCAGGTATCCTCCTTTGGCGGTACTGAAAACCTGGGTGTTCCGCTTTTTTAAAAAAGGATGTACAAAGTCATAGGTAAGGGCAATGTGCGGGTAGGTGGTTCTGGGGTCAAAAAAGGCGTTTCCGGTAATGGTGGTGGTTTGCGGTGTTCTGGGCGCCAGCTCATCAACATACACCTGTAAGATGTCGGCTGCCATCTGTGCATAGGCCTCATCCTGTTCCAAATAGTACAGCATGGCCGCTTCGGAAGCCAGTTTCAAAATTGCAAAATGGCCAGATGCCAGACCGGCCGCCTGTTGCTCGGTTTTCTTCTTGCTCCCGTCGCGAAAAACGGGAACGCTGTCCAAGATGGCCAAAGGATCTTCTCGGTGCAGGGCAAGTCTGGGATCCACATTGCCGTGCATCTGGGCCACAATATGTTGCGCCCACGGATATTTTTCCACTTTTTCCAAGAGGGCTGGCCTTTCGGATGGGGTGGTGTAGATAATGGGTCTTTCCAAACTCTGGGCCATGGCCACCGCCATAAAGAGAAAGCACCCGTATGCGAGCCAAGTCCTTAGTGATTTCTGCATCTGTTCCGTATTGGTTTTTCTACTGTTGATATTAGGTTGAAGGGGCCTGGCTCGATCATAAAAGGGCAAGTTCATTTCCCTTGGATGCTTCCGTGGCCTTGTGCCCCGTTCATTTTTTATAGGTGTGATGCCTGCCAAACCTTTATTTTTCAACATGGTCCAGTAGCAGTCTCTTTACCTGATCTACCGTTCCCAGTTGCAGTCCGCCATTGGTGGCACCGGTGATCCAATAGAGCACCATACCGGCATCGGAGCAGTCCCATTTTCCTTTTTGAAACCGCACCACATCGTCCACTTCGGCAATTTTTCCCTGTAGCCACACCCATTGAATGCGCGGGTCGGGATGGTTTTTGGCCCAGTCCCATTTGTCCAGGTTCACTTTTAGGTTCACGTTTTGGTCCGGTATCCGTACTTCCTCCACCCCAAAGTCCAAGATCTGTTGCCAGGTATAAAAATCACCTGCGTCATCGTTTGCGGGATGGTGCGTTACCACCTTTACATAGTTGTGCTTTTCCTTATTTGAGGCCTCCAAGGCCAGCCCAATGATATCGGGTTCCCCGGCCTCAATGATCCACAGGGGGTCTTGGGGAGTGGAGGCGTCAATGGCCTTGGCCAAATCTGCCACGGTCTCTTTTTGCTGCCATTTGGCATCAAAAAAAGTAAGATGGTCAAAGCCGCCCCATCTTCTTGCCGTTACATCACAGGCGGCTTGCATCAGGGCGTGCCGCTCTCTCTCCGCCCTTTCCGAGATTCTGTCCACGCGCTCAAGATCACAGCTATGGGAGTAGTGCACCAAGCGATCTTGCAGGCCAGCGGCACTTAATAGGGCAATGGATACGGCCGTGCCCCCAAGATCGTCCGGATCGGGCGAGTTTCCGTCTGCCACTACCGCAATCCGTCCTTTTGGCGGATTGATCGTGGGTGCCTCATTGGCATCCAAGGGCAACGCCCCGGGCGCATTGGCCACGGTTTTTCCCTTTCCCACGGGGGCAAAGATGAGGCCAGACCACCGGGCCCTGGCCCATTCTTTTCCATCTTTACTGCCAATTTCAGAGCGTACCGTGATCTTGTCCCCTTCCTTGAGCTGCACCTTTTCCCACACCTTGTTCGCGGATTTGCCCTCCACAAACCATTTTTGGGTAAGCGCCGGACTAAAGGTTCCCAAGGGCTTTTCATTGATCAGCACGGTAAATTTGGATCGGCCGTCGTGTTCCCCGACACCCACGAAAACCACATCGTAGGTTCCGCTTTCAAAGGAAAACGCCATCGTTGTGCTCGCCTTTTTGTTTTTGTTGGGGTTTATGCCCAGCCATCGGCCCCCGGCATCTTTATAGTACCCGGTGCCTTCCAACGGAAAATCGGCCACGGGCAACGTTTTGTTGGTAATGACCGAGGTACTGATGACCTCGTAATAAGAGGGCTCTGGCCATTGTATCCTTACCCGGGGCCCTTTTTCCGTGGGAACAAAATCCTTGTCCTGCACTAGGACAAACTTGTCCATGGCAAAACCGTCCTCGCGCATGCTGAACTGGATGTCATGATAGCCGGCGGTGGGAATGTCCAGATAAATTTCATGGGGCACGCCGCAGTGCACCTCCTTGGTGCGCTGTTTGCTGGCCCAGGTCCATTTGTTCTTGCCGTCGCACCATTGCATACGCTGCCCCTGTTCCGGCCAAGTACCGTTGAGGCCCACGTGAACGCCATTGTCCTCACTGCCCGTACTGTGCGCCCGTGCCCAAACATAATAGCGCCCGGGAGTGTTTATCTTTACACGATAGTGCACAACGGCCAACTGTCCAGGGGTGTTGGAGAAGTTCTCGCCACGAATGAGCTTATCGTCATGGGTGGCGCGGGTATCGGGCAGGATTTTAATGTACCCATTGTTGCTGGTGTCCCCACTGTAGTTGGCATGCTTGCCCAAATTGGGAGATTCGTGCTTGTTGTAGCGGTACCACTGGCGCTGGGCTGTTTTACTTTGTTTAAAATAGTATTCGGCCTCCACGGCCACCACACCGTTTTTCTCTTCAAAATAATGCTGCTCCTCCAAAATGGGAAGGTGCATGTTGGCCACTTCTTGCTGGCCGAATAGCGCGGAAAGGGAACTTAGAATGGCAATTCCCAAAGCAGTTGCTCTGTTCATGATAAAGACGTATTTAGTGTAAGCAGCCAAAGGGTACAAACAAGCAGCAAGCTACCATTTTAGCTCATGGCCCCTGTCCTGTGGTATCAGGTCTTGCCGGGAATGTGGCGGCCCGCCCATACCCGTGACCACAGGACGGTTGCCCCCCCAATTATGGGTACTTTTGGGTTTTTAATATGGCCCAGTGCCGTCATTAAAGTAAACAACTGTCTTAAAATGATGGTTTCATCCCTGTTTTTTACCCCTTGTGAAGTTCTTTATGGATAAGAAAACAGACCCTTCTGCCCAGCTGTTCCAGTGTAAACAGCTATACGGATGGCACGCCCTTGGGTGGGGAGGCCATTTGCCACCTGGAGCATTGGCACAACGGCTCATAAGGTTTGGCACACCAACAGGGCAGGATTTATGCCCGGGGCAAGCAACGGTTTGCACAATGATGGGCCCAATTTTGGTCTTTCTGAAAAAGGGGATATCTTGCTGTACGATCACGGGGACTTGGTTATCTTTAGGAACATTAAAATAAAAATTCATGAGCAATAAGAACAGTAGAAGAAGTTTTGTAAAAAAATCCACCCTGGGGGCCATGGGCCTGGCAACGGCCTCCTCCATGGGGATGAGTGCCCAAAGTTACCGGAATATTTTGGGCGCCAACGATCGGTTGCACGTGGCCATTGCCGGGCTGGGCAGGAGATTGGGTGCCTTTTATGCCCCCATAGCCCATAAGAAGAGCAATGTTCGTTTGGCCTATCTCTGCGACCCCATGCAAAGCCAAATGGCCAAGGCTGCCGAAAAATTCAAGGAACACATCAATTACAAGCCGCAACTGGAGCAGGACATCTTCAAGGTCTTTGAAGACGATAAGGTGGATGTGCTCATCAATGCCACGCCCGATCACTGGCATGCCCCGGGATCTATAATGGCCATGAAAGCCGGAATGCACGTCTATGTGGAAAAGCCCAGCAGTTGTACCATGGAGGAGAATGAGCTTCTGGTGGAAGCCGCCAAGAAGTACAATAAGGTTGTGCAAATGGGCAACCAGCAGCGTTCTTCTGCACATACCCAACAGGCCATTGAAAAAATACATAATGGGGCCATAGGAAAAGCCTACAAGGCCCTGGCCTTTTACAGCAATGGCCGGGGCGTGGTGCCGCACCAAAAGAAAGCCCCCATACCCGAGGGGTTGGACTGGAACCTATGGCAGGGACCGGCGGTGCACCGTGAATATACCTCGGAGACCTGGGACTACAATTGGCACTGGTACGGATGGAACTACGGTACGGCCGAAATGGGCAACAATGCCACCCATGAGCTGGATGTGGCCCGTTGGGCCCTTGATGTGCACTTTCCACAGCTTGTGGAGGTAGAGGCAGACAAGAGGCACTTTGTGGACGATGGCTGGGAGATGTATGATACCATGATGGCGCGCTACACGTTTCCGGACAACAAGATCATTGAATGGGACGGGAAGAGCAGAAATGCCTTTAATACCTATGGCAGCGGTCGCGGGGTCATTGTTTACGGCACCGAGGGCACCGTTTTTGTTAACCGCGGTCATTTTAAACTTTTTGACCGAAAGGGGCAACTGGTGGAAGAGGTGCGCAGTGGCGGCCAGGAAGGTGGGGTTGCCCTGGGCGGCGGCGGTGATATGTCCACCTTGCACGTGATGAACTTTTTTGATGCCATACGCGGTAAGGGAACATTGACCGCGCCCATTGACGATGCCAATATCTCCATGGCCATGGTACACTTCGCCAACGTATCTTACAGGATAAAGCAGAATTTTGAAGTGGATGATAAAAAGGGAACCATGTTCAATAGGGAAGCCATGCAGCACTGGACCAAGCCCTATGAGGAATCTTGGAAAAGCAAGTTTTTGAGCTTGTAGGTAGGCCAATGATGTTCTTTGTGACCCGCGCAGCGATAGGCCACCTGCCCATAATGCTGCGCGGTTGTCAGGGTTCACCGAGCAAATGGGCTGGGCCAAGGCCAAGAAGACCTGGGGAATGGCGAGGTCTCCGCTCCCAACCCAAGTGCTCCCCATCTTTTGGGGCCCGGGGTGGACCCGGACGGTTACATTGATGGAGATGGCATACCTGAGAGGCACCATTCAAAGTGTTTTTGCAATTTCTGCAACCGTTGCTGCCCTATAACCTCAGGTTATTGTTTGTCCCTCATTGGGTTTGGAAGATGAAGAGGAATTCTTTACTTACCCCGTCATTGACAGAAGTGCCATGACCTGGAGTATGAAAAAAATGAAAAGACGCCTTAGGGTTAAAAGGAGGGGCGCCAGTATGATAAAGAACAAATACCGAAGCCTGGGTGCCCCATCTTGATTCTGGGGCCGGAAAGCATTAAAATGGGAGACTCCCTTTAAATCGATAATGGCCTTAGGCCTTCCTGGGCCAACAACGACCCCGGCGCACCTTCATTCATTGGCCGCTATGATGATGTCCGCAATGTTGCCAAATGGCCAGGTCAAGGTTCGTCTATCAAAAATGGCAAGACCGTCGTTGGAGATATCGCTGTTTCCATTGTCCCACCAAACGCTGGCAAAACCCCTTTCCGCCGCTTTTTGGGCATAAAATTCAGTATGTCTCAAGCGGTCCTCTACGTTGTTCTGGTTTCCGGAACTCCATTCCCCTAACACCACTGCCTTGCCATTGTCCGTGAACTTTGCCTTTATCCTGTCCATCTCCGCTTCCAGCTCGGCTTTGTCATCATCCGATCCCCATGTGGTATCCGTGCCTCCCAGGGTAAAGGGAAATGGAAAATAAGAATGCAGTGATATCATCGTGTTCTCGTCATCATTGGGCACGATCAATGCATCCATTGCCACTGGCAGGGTACTTGCGGCATAGGTGGCGATCATGATCTGTCTGGTACTGTTGTTGCCACCGGTTGCCCTTATGGCGTCCAAACTTACCTGATGGTACTGGTTTACCATGTCCCTGCCTTCTGCTGTGCCGCCCGTCCACTCTTCGGGCGTGTTTTCATAACGTGGCTCGTTAAGGGTTTCAAAAATGACATAGTCACTGTAATTGCGAAATCTGCCGGCGATCTGTGTCCAAAGTTTGGACAATCTATCCTTTACCTCATCCCCATTGTCATAGGTGGGTATGATCCAAGGGTCGTCATGATGTACATTGACAATGACGTACATGTCATTGGCCCTGGCATAGTTTACCACCTCTTCAACGCGGTCCATCCATTCTTTTTCAACGGTGTAATCCGGTGCGGGACCTTGGTGAAAACGCCAAGTGACCGGAACGCGCAAGGTCTTAAAGCCCCTTTTGGCCACTTCGTCTATCATTTCTTTTGTGGTGGCGGGATTTCCCCAAAAGGTTTCGTCCGGCCCTTCGGCATCAAGGCTATTGCCCAGATTCCAGCCAGTTTTCATATCGGTCGCAATCCCAAAAGGCGAGAGTCCTCTCATGACCCCGTCATCAAAATCACTGACGCCCGCCTCGGGCACCGGAGTGGTGTCTGGCGGTGTTGTTTCTTCTTCGGCCTCTTCCCGTGGAACAACGGTGACGTCCACGGTGTCAGAGCCACAGGAAACTATTCCAAAAAGGGCAATAAGCAAGAGTAATCGTTTCATACCTAGAATTTTTTAGTAAAAATAATGATCATCTTCCTCATTTAAAGTCTTAAATGATGTATATGGTAAAACAAATGTTGCACCCCACCAAGCAAATGGGCCGGTTGTTGCCCAAAACCAGCGTCCAATGCCATATTACCTGGGGCGTTGGCGTAGTACGGTCCGTGCCGGGCCCTTGGGAGGGTAGGCACCTATTTAGGTGTAAAGTCCCGGAGCAGCAGTTTTTGTGGCAAGGGGCAGCCATGAAGGCGCAGTGCCAATTCTCCAATGGCCCAAGGAACGTTGCAAGAGGGCTTATACTGCGGGCCCAAGGGCGGTTGTGGTCCCAGCGCCCCAAATTGGTCTGGTTCTGTATTGGGCGGGTGTGTAAATGTGTGGGCCAGAAACAAATTCGGGGAAAGCAACTTGATGTTTGCGCAGTGCCAAAAAAAATACCGAAGGCCCTATGGAGAAACGAGCACCACCCAATCCTTGTGCGGATCTGCCGGCGGATGGCCCAAGCCAACTATGCCGTTGGCCGTCACTTTTTTCAGAGAACCTTCCAAGAGCGCACCCCCTTCCCTGGGGTTGTACCACCTCACCTTGAATTCCTTGCCCGATGGGCCCAGGTACAAACGCGTTGTCTTACGTAGCATGGGGAGATAGACCACGTACACTTCTCCTTTTTTGGCAAAACAAAAACTGTCGTCGTCCATCACCAATTCATCTGCGGGTTCCATTTCCCAAAACTTAATCTGTGCAAAGAAATCCAGAGCGTGTTTGTTCTGGTCCCAAAATAGGTCCCTGCTTCTAAAGTCCTGGCAGGTAAGATCGGAGTTGGGGCTGTCATAGCCAAAGTACCATTCCACGCCAAAGCCCCCTGCCGTGAGCGTTCCCCATAGGGCATTGGCCCTGGCCTCGTTGTGCTCGGGATCTTCATCATCTGGAAGCAGCGCTATGTTGGCCTTGCCCGGTTCATCTACGGAGAGCGCCCATTTTTTGCCGGTGGCATTCGATTTTTTGCGCCATTTTAAGACCCTGGGACGCACATCTTTAAAATCAGGTGCGCTCAATTGCAATGAGGCGCCGGTAAGGGGGGATTGATCTCCAATGAAATCATGGTACCTGGAGTCTTTATTGGGAAATGTATGCATTACCAGGTGGTGTTTGTAAGGGTCCAGTTCCCATACATAACGGGCCACTTTTAAGACCTCCTCCGTGGGTTGGTCGTTTTCCTCGCCCAAATTCCAGTTCAGGGCCAAGTGGTGGCCAAAACGGGCAATGAGTTCCCTGTAGTACAACTTGCCCTCAGTGCCAAAGACCCCGCCATCCATTAAGTGGTCTGTTTCGGTCTCGTTGGTTTTAAAATGTAGGAACATGCCCTTGGTCTCGGCATAATCAAAAATTCGTTCCCACTGCTCCAGTTTGGAAACATCCAATCTGGTTTTATGGAAAAAGGTTTCCCAGGCCTGCACTTGCCTTTTGTCGCTGGCATAGGCTTCGTACTCGGCCACTGGTCTCTTTAAAAGGTAGGGGAAAATGTTTCTGTCGTCCCCATCCACATTAAAGGTCAAGAAAGAAAAAACGTTGAGTCCCTCCGAGGCCAGGTATTGTATGGCGCCCAATAGATTTTTTCCCTTTCCTTGTTGCCAGGTGAAGGCTTGGGCATCTTCCTTGAAATCCCTGGCGTGGGGCTCCCATTGTTTCAGTAGGCCCAAGGCATTGGTGTGCGCATCAAAATCGGCATAGCCCAAGAGGTTTTCTGGTGCATCCACGCCCAATTTAACAAAGTATTCCCTGGAGTCCCGGAACTTTAGGTACGCTTCCCCAACATATTCCAAACGCCCTTTGGCGCGGTTGTCCCTGCCCGTCTTGTCACTCTCGCCAACAATGAAACTGCCGGAGGCGCCATCCATAAAACCAGCGGAGCGTCCTTTGGTACCCGCGCCCGCCACCGCTATTTCGGCACCTTTCTCAAAGCTTACGCTGTATTCCCATCTGCCAACGGCATCCGGGGCAAAGCGCACTTGCCAGATACGGCCCGCCGTGGCGCTGGTCTCTGCGGCGTTGCCATCCGCGGCATAAAAACCGGGCACTACATAGGTTTTGTCCCCATTGGTGAAGGTTACATTCAATCTAAAATCCAGAAACGGGTTCGTTTTGGCCAGCTCTTGGGTCTCCGGGCCTTCAAAACTTAAGGTGATGCGGTGCCATTTCTTTAGTTCACCATCAATTTTGGCCTCCGCCAACGGGGGCGTCCCCATTAGGGGCAGCACCATAAAAAAGCAAAATGCCTTGGTCAAGGACCGCCAATGGTTTTTCATGGTGCTGTGTTTATAGTCAATGGTTGGTGTTTAGAAGGAGTTTATTTTGAGTTGAATGGTGTGCTTGCCAGGGGAGAGCCTAATGTGTTCAAAGGCAGAGGGTACCTTGTCCCCGTTGTGGATGAGGTCTTTTCCATCCAGGCCGTTCAGGGAAAATTCTGCCACCATGTTTCCGGGAATCTCAAGCTCATAGGTCTGCAACCTTGGCCCGTTGTGGGTGTAAACCCCCTTAATGGTTCCCCTGACGGTGGGGACTTCTATGGAGCTCGATTGCAATGTGCTCATTTGTGGTTTAATGGTGGCCACCCCAAAACCGGGGGTCTTGGGCTTAATGCCCCATAGCCCTCTTGGAATAACGTTGGCCGGTACGGCACCCCAAGCGTGGTTCCAGTCCAAATTACGCTTGTATTTAATGTCCCAGGCCTCCAAGGTGATCGTGGAGCCAATGCGGATCATGTTGTACCAGCTTCGATCGCTGGTGTCGGTCAACAGGTCCAGGGCATAGTCTTCTTCCCCGGCGTTATAGAGGCCGTCCATTAGGAACTGGGCACCATATACACTGCAGGCCATGCCCCTGGATTTCACAAAATCCACAACCGACTCAAAGTGCTCTTCGGGCACCAGGCCAAAGGCCAAGGGCATCATATTGGCATGCAGGGAGGCGTGGTCTGTACCAATGCCATCCACATAAATGCCCCGTTCCTTGTCGAACATCTGCTCGTTCACGGCTTTTTTTGCCTTTGCGGCCCTAAGTTCAAAATCCAGTACCTCTTGGGTTTTTCCAAGAATTTGGGCAAATTCTGCCATGATCTTCATGTTCTCATAGAAAAATGCGTTGATCACGGTACTGTAGGGCTTAAAGACAAAGCCATCGCGTTCTCCCGGAGTGTCGCTGCCCAAAAAATTGGCCGGTGGCCAATCCACAATATCGGTCAGGGGTTTTTTATAGCCATCCGGGAAGCCAAGCTTCTTCATAAACTCCTTATCTACCTTGGTGGAGGTGATCAGGCCGTCTTCGTTGGAGAGTTCAAAGAGGGTTTTGTGTTTAAGGGGTTCATAGTAGCGTTCTATGAGCTCGGTATTGCCGGTGTACATATAATCTGCATAAATGAGCAAGGCCACATGTTGCTGCCATTCGGTGGGCCAAGTGGGGTTTTTCATAAAGTACTCAATGGTGCGCCGGGCCATGGCAAACTCCCTGTCCGTGGTGTAATGGCTCAACTGGTTCAGGTAGGCATCTGCCTCATAGGGAATGCGCTCGCGGTCTCCATCCACGTAAAGGCCGTTGAAGGTGGTGGCCTTGATGGAATACTTGCACAGGTCCCATACTTGGTTCAGGATGTCATCATCGCTCTTAAAACTGCTGGCGGTCTCGTCCCAATAGGTGTGGAAGGCCAGTTGCTCAAAATCCCCGGGTTCTAACGGCTCCTGTGCCCCTTCCACCTCGGCGTACCTAAAGGGCACTAGGGGCGGAAAACCGTCAGGAAGGGCCACGGCCTGGTTGGCCCGGGTATTGCGCTCGTCTTCCTGCACCTGAATTTGGTAACGTGTCTGTCCGGGTTTTACATCCACCTTGATCTCTTGGTACCGTATGTGGCTTTTGGCCGGTGGAGTCCGGTTCACGTTGCCGTCATCGTTCAGCATTTCGCCCACCCGTACCGTAAGGGTGTGCGGCGTTCTGGCCCCATAGTTGAACTCCATCGTGGCAAAAGCAGCCTTTCCAAAGTCCAGAAAATGGAAATTTCCCCGTTTCTCCATAAGAACGGGTGCCACCCGGGTGGTCATGTACTTGTTGTCCGTGGAAACGATATAGCTATCGCTCTTACCGGTGGTAAAGGTCTGGACATCGGAGTAGTCCACCAATCTGTTCTCTTCGTCCCAAATGCGCACTTTCCAGTAATAGGTGGCCCCAATGGCCAGGGGCTCTCCCCCGTATTCCACGTTGGTCGATGTCCCCGAGGCCACTCTCTTGCTGTCCCAGACATCGCCGTTGTTGGCATCAATGCGGGCCCGGTTCGAGGCCACCAGGATTTGGTATGCCGTTTGAAATTTGGAACCCAGAGGAACCGTCCACCCAAATTCTGGCTTTAGGTCAAAAACGACCACATCGGTCTCGGGCGCGCGTATGAGTTCCACGGTAAGATCGGTGGGAGCGGCCCGGTAGGCATCGCTGTTCTTGGCAATGAGCCTATCCGTACTTTTCCTAAAGGCCCCAAGCTTTTCAGCGAAGGCAGGGTCTTTTGCCAGATTGTTGATTTCCTGGGGGTCTTTTCTTAGGTCGTAGAGTTCCTCAATGGTCTTGTCGTTCACATAGCGGAAGTATTTCCAGTCTTTTGTGCGTACGCCTTCGCTGGGCGGTATGTTCTCAAAGTCCCAGATGTGCTCTATCAGTACGGTGTCGCGTCCAAAATCCCTGGTTTTGTTCGCCACAATGGGCATTAGGCTCTTGCCCTGCCAGGTGGCGGGGGCCTCAATGTTGGCCAGGTCCAGAATGGTGGAGGGCACGTCTATATTCAGGGCCAGGGCCTCACTGTCCTTTTGCCTGCGCTGTCTGGGATCGAAAACGATCAGGGGCACCCGAACGGAGTTGTCGTACATGAGCCATTTGCCCGCCATTTGGCGTTCGCCCAGAAAATAACCATTGTCCCCCATGAGGATGATCACCGTGTTTTGGTCCATCCCCTTTTTCTTGAGTGCTTCCCTCATTTTGGCGATCTCACGGTCTATGCCGTAGAGCATGCGGTAGTAGCCCTTTACACTGTGTTGGTATTTTTCTGGCGTATCAAAGCGCCATCCCCAACGCAAGCGGTTAAAGCCGTCACGTACCATTTTGGGCTGGGCCTCAAAATAGGAGTCATCCGCCAATGCGGGTCCCGGTATTTGGGTGTCTTTCAACAGGGCGTCCGAGGCTTCTTGCCAAAAAAATTGGTCTTCTGCCGGGTCGTGCGCATGAGGGGCGCTAAAGCTCAGGGAGAGGCAAAAGGGTTCGTCACTTTTTGCCTTGGCAATGTAGTCCAGTGCCTTTTGGCCGGTATAGCGGGTAAGGTGCACGGTGTCCTTGCCCAAGGTCTTGTAGTAGTAACCGCGCTTGTCCTTAAAGCGGTTGTTTCGGTCATAGGACTCATACTCGTCAAACTGCTTGTCCAAATCATCGTAGCGCACGCCGTATTTGCCAAAAAAGGCGGTTCTATACCCGTTTTCCTTTAAAATCCTGGGGTAGGAGGCCTTCATGTATTCTTCACGGACGTTCCCGGTCTGAAAGTTAAAATTGTGAGTGCGCTCGTAGAGCCCGGTTAAGATACTGGCCCTGCTGGCGGCGCAAATGGGAGTGGTTACCATGGCATTCGAAAAATAGGTGCCCTCTTTGGCCAGTTTGTCCATTTCCGGAGTGCTGATCAACTTGTTCCCGGCATAGCCAAGGGCATCAAAGCGCTGATCGTCCGTAAGGATAAAGATAATGTTGGGCGGTTGTTTTTGGTTGGTTGCCTGGCCTTGAACGGTAACCAGGCCAAGGCACAGGAAGGACAATAAGAATGGAATGGAATTCTTTATGGGATATGTTTTTCTGTTAGATTCAAAATAGTGCATCGCAACTTTCTTTCTCGGGTTAAAACCAAACTTATGCCCAACCCGTTCAAAACGCATCCTGTGCTATCCTGACGGAAGGGTACCCTTCCCTTCTTGACCGAAACGGTGGGCTTGGTATAAAAATAGCGTTCTTATCCTTTTGGGCAAGGGTAAAAGTTGGCCTGTTCCAACGGTGGTGCTTGCATTTGCCCTTGCATGCCCCACGTTGGTGAAATCTTCCCTTACCTTGCCAAAAGCTCCCCATTTTTCCTATGAACCATTGATTCTAAGTCATTGGCATTATTTTTTCTTTTTTTTAATGGTATTTTTAACCGCTGACAAAGGATTCGTTTTTAGGTTGAAAGGGCTGGGACTTATTTTTGCTATGATAAGCTGCGGTAGTGTGCTGCCGATGGTAGGATGATTTTGATGTGAGCCGCACCTTAGTTTTTAACAGATTGAAGTATGATGACAATTGAACAAAAATTTGAAGCGCTTAAGGCGGACAACGCCCCTGGGCAGGAGGTAAGGCAAACCAACGACAGTTTGGACGGTCTGGTGCGCGGTGAAATGATGGGTGGGGTTCCCGTGGATTTTTCCCATGGGGATGTTGACGCATTCCCTCCCACACCGCACTCCAATGTTGTCTGGAACGAAGGTTTTGCGAAGGGCGGGGCACAGGCCTACACGGAATACAGGGGAGATTTGGACATACGTACCTCGGTGGCCGAAGAACTGGGCGCGTTTACCGGGCGCCCCGTAAGCGCCAACGATGAACTGATCATTACCCCGGGCACTCAAGGTGCCCTGTTCTTGGCCCTCGGGGCCACGGTTTCCGCCGGAACCAAGGTGGCCGTGGTGGAGCCAGATTATTTTGCCAATAGAAAGCTCGTGCGGTTTTTTGGTGGTACGGTGGTGCCCATTACCTTGAGCTACGCCCCGGATCGTGAGGCCGGGATTTCTTTGGAGGTATTGGAAATGGCCTTTTCCGACGGTGTGGAAGTAATGGTGTTCTCAACCCCAAACAACCCCACCGGCCACGTGTACCCAGAAAAGATCATCAAGGGAATTGCCCAGCTTGCCAAAACCTATGGGGTTGCCATCATTGTAGATCAATTGTATTCCAGGATGCTTTACGGTGGCACAGAATATACCCATTTGCGTGCCCAGGAGGTGCTTCCCGAACAGCTCATTACCATTATGGGCCCCTCTAAAACCGAATCGCTAAGTGGGTTTAGGCTTGGGGTTGCCTTTGGCACCTCTGCCCTGGTGGAAAGAATGGAAAGATTGCAGGCCATAGTGTCCCTTAGGGCTGCCGGATACAGCCAAGCCGCCCTAAGAACCTGGTTCAAGGAACCCGAAGGATGGCTCAGCAACCGTATTGCCCAGCACCAAGAGATTCGGGATGCGCTGCTCAAGATCTTTAACGATGCCAACTTGGTCACTTCCGTGCCCGGTGCCGGCAGCTACCTCTTTCCCCAGTTGCCACCCTTGGCGGTAAACCTACATACCTTTGTCCGTTTGCTGCGCTACCAGGCCAATGTAACGGTTACCCCGGGCACGGAATTTGCACCCGACGCCAAAGATGGCATACGTCTCAACTTTTCCCAAGATCGGGATGCCGCCGTGGCAGCGGCCAAGCGCATTGTGAAGATGGTGGCCCTTTACAAAAAATGAACACAAAAAAGAACATACCGGTGCCACAGGGCAAATACAGGCCTGCCGTAAGGCACAATGAACTGATCTATACCTCGGGGATGACCCCCCGAAAACAAGGAAAACTGCTGTACGAAGGCAAGATTTTGGCATCAGATCCCGTAGATGCCCATAGGCCGGCCCTGAGGTTGGCCACGGAGAACGCCTTGATCGCCGCAAGCTCCTGCTTACAGCCCGGAGAGCGCATTGACAGGGTCTTGCAACTACAGGTCTATGTAAATGCAGAAGATGGTTTTACCGCCCATGCGGCTTTGGCAGATGTGGCATCGGAATTTTTAATGGAACGGTTGGGAGCTGGTTGTATGGGGGCCAGAGCGGCCATTGGCGTGGCCACCCTGCCCATGAACGCGCCCGTGGAAATAACGTTGTTGGCCCTAGCGGCCCAATGATCGGTGCCATAAGGTTGGTCAATGTCTTGGGCATTTAGGGAACCCAAGCCTTTTTTTGCCATTTTTCAAAAGGGTGGAGGGGGGCCAGGCCGTACTTTAGCTTGGGTGCTTCAAAAAAGAACGATGCTGTGCAGCAAACAAGCTTAAATCCAAGGTAAATTACGGATTATGGTGACGGAAGGAATCTCTCCAAATTGCAAAACCTAAGGGCAGAAACCACATCATTGTGCAAGCAATACGTTTGGCGGTTTTGGAACACAGAAAAACATCAACCTAAAAAATGATAACTTTTATGAGTTGTACAACTTTGAGGAAAGCACAACGGCCAAGCCTTCCCAACAACGGCCTTTATGCCCTGCTCTTTATTTGTTTAGGGGTGCTCGCCCAGGGTCAAGAAACCCTGTACATGCCCCTGGAGTTTAAGAAAGCCTATGAAAATGGGAGTCGATCGCTGAACGGGCTTCCGGGCAAGAACTACTGGCAAAACCACAGTGTTTATGACATTGAAGTGGAGATCGTTCCCGGTACGTGGAAGATTTTGGGCACCCAACACATCTCCTATACCAACCACAGCCCGGACAGTTTGGACCAGGTGGTGATCAGGATGTACCCCAACCACTATAAAAAGGGCGGCCTCCGCGCCAATGAGATGCCCCTGTCCAATTTAACCGAGGGCATGCAGATCACTGACCTTACGGTAAACGGTGAACCCGTTGCCTTGGAAAAGAGCACGTTTACCAGCGAGCTGGCCCATGCCGACCAGACCAAAAAAGAGGCGGACAAGATCTCCGTGAGCCGAAAGGCCACCTATCTGGTGCTGGAACTGTCGGATCCCCTTCCCCCTAAATCCGTTAACACGTTCACTATGGCATGGAGCACCGAGATGCCTTTGGAATACGTAAATAAAATCGGCGCCTATGATGCAGAGAGTGCTTTTGTGGGATATTGGTATCCTCAGATAGCCGTGTACGATGATATTGATGGATGGGACAAAACCGAATACACCGGTGCCCAAGAGTGCTATACCGATTTTGCCGATTTCAATGTGAAGGTGAAGGTGCCCAAGGGGAATTACGTTCTGGCCACGGGTCATTTGCAAAATCCGGAGGCGGTTTTTAGTGAGAAGGAACTGGAACGCTACCAGGCATTGACCCAAAGCGGGCAGACCATTACCGTCCTCGACGCCAAAAAGAGGGCCAAGGAGACAACCTCTTCAGAGATCTGGCACTACAGCGCCAACAATGTGAGGGATTTTGGTTTAGGGGTGAGCAATAATTTTACGTGGCTTGGCAAGCCCACCTTGGTTGGGGACCGTACGGTAGCTTCCAATATTCTCTTCAGTGAACGGGACCAGGAAAATTTAAGGGATTTAATGAACGTACAGAACCACGGCATTCAATTTCTGTCCAACAAACTGCCGGGAGTTGCCTTTCCCTATGATAGCTTTACCACCTTTGTTGGGGTGCCCGAGTTTGATGGGATGGAATTCCCCATGATGGCCAACAATGGGTTTTCCAAAAATGAGATACGGAACAATCTTATGACGTTCCACGAAGTGGCCCATACTTATTTACCGCATTGGGTGGGTGTGAACGAGATCAAGTATTC
Organism: Maribacter aquimarinus; assembly: GCF_047345505.1. Classification (NCBI taxonomy): domain Bacteria; kingdom Pseudomonadati; phylum Bacteroidota; class Flavobacteriia; order Flavobacteriales; family Flavobacteriaceae; genus Maribacter; species Maribacter aquimarinus. Next base: position 51,657 of record NZ_JBLFEO010000015.1, read on the forward strand.
GTGGATGGAAGAGGGTTGGGTCACTTTTCTGTCCATTAAATATTGTCAGGACCTATACCGCGGCACGGAGCACGAGAACTTTGAACTGGAGCGCAGCATACGCAGCTACAACCGCAGTGCGGGCACCCAATGGGGGCCGCCCTTGTTCACACCATCCAATTATATGGTCATTAGATCCATGCATTTTCAGCAGTCGTACCGCAAGCCGGCCTTTATGTACTTGGCGCTTGAAGATCTCTTGGGCGAAGAAGTCTTTAAAAAATGCCTGCAGGCCTACTTGGAACGATGGAAAGAGAAACATCCCACGCCCTACGATTTTATGTTTACCTTTAATGACGTCAGTGGCCAGAACCTAAATTGGTTTTGGAACAAGTGGGTTTTTGGCCATGGCCATGCAGATGTGGGAATTGCCCAGTTGGAGGGAGACCAACTGGAATTGGAGAACTTAGGTGGTTTTCCCGTGCCTGTTTCCCTTAAAGTGACTTACAAAGATGGGAATCACCTTATCCTTAAAAAAACGGCCGGTTTATGGTCCAAGGGCAATGACAAGGTGCAGATAACCATTCCCAATGCTGCGGACGTAAGCTCTGTGGGCCTGATCACCGATGCCTTCCCTGATGTGGTCCGCGGGAACAATGAGCTCCAATTGCCCCAATAGGAGAGGGGAGAAAGTATCGTTTTGCCCGGTGGGCTGGGCAGCGGACCATCAGAAAAAAACGGTTTGGGGTGGCTGGGCCACCATACCCCGCTTGGCTGCGTTCACACATATCTTGGGTCCGTCGGGAAATGATATTGCCCGGTTCCCAACCAAAACTTGTTGTGAATGGGTGTAAAATGAGGTACCTTGTTTGGCCATTTGATCTCCGTATGTTACAGGACACCCTTCAAAATAAAATCGCCTATCCTTGCCACTTAAAAGAGATATAAATTAAGATATCATGAAGATTTTTGGAATGTTGAGCCAAACCAAGAAAACCCTTGTTTTGTTGTCCCTGTTCATCTCAGGCTGCAATATGGAGGCCAAAAAGGAGGGAATCCCTTTGGCAGGTGAAGTCACGCCGTTGGTTCAGCGCCCCAACATCCTATGGTTGGTCACCGAGGACATGGGGCCTTACATTCCTCCCTTTGGCGACTCTACCATTGTGACCCCCAATTTAAGCCGCTTGGCCGGGGAGGGCGTGGTCTATCCCCATTTTTTTTCCACCTCTGGGGTATGCGCTCCCAGTAGGGCGGCCATTGCCACCGGAATGTACCCTTCCGGTATCGGGGCCAACCACATGCGCACCACATCCTATACCGAGGTCACCGGACTGCCCAAGTATGGGGCCGTACCGCCGCCAGAGGTACGGATGGTGAGCGAGCTGTTGCGGGCAGAGGGCTATTATTGCACCAACAATTACAAGACAGATTACCAGTTCAAGGCACCCATGACCGCTTGGGACGATAACGGACCTTACGCCCATTGGCGCAACAGGGAGGCGGGCAAGCCCTTCTTTTCCGTGATGAACTTTACGGAAACCCATGAATCTGGCTTGTTTGAACCGTATGGCCATAGATATGTGGAACAACGTCATTACCAATCTGGCAACAGGGATTTTAAGTGGAAATCCGATCGTATGCCAGAGGATGGGACGCCCAAACATCTGCCCAAGGATGCCACATTCAACATCCCTCCCTATTTACCCGATACCGAGGTGGTGCGGCGAGATATGTGGAAGATGTACAACAACATTGCGGAAATGGATCGGCAAGTGGGTGCCGTGCTGAAACAATTGGAAGAAGACGGACTTCTGGAGAGCACCATTATTTTTTTCTATGGCGACCACGGTGGCCCTTTGCCCAGGCAAAAACGGCTTATTTACGATTCCGGACTCAACACCCCTTTGATCGTTCGGTTTCCCCAAGGCAAGGATGCCGGGAAGAGGGACCCCCGTTTGCTCAGCTTTGTGGATTTGGCCCCCACCATACTCTCCCTCACAGGATTTACACCTCCAAAGTATATGCAAGGCCAAGCGTTTTTGGGGCCCCACGCCGCCCAGGAGTCCCGTAAGTACATCCACGCCGCGGCCGATCGTTTTGATGGCTTTACGGATGCCATACGTGCCGTACGGGACCAGCGTTTCAAGTACATACGCAATTATAGGCCGGATCAAGGGTACTACCTGCCCATTGAATACAGGGAACGCATCCCCACCATGCAAGAGCTGTTGCGGCTGCGCAGCGAAGGCAAGTTGAACAAGGTACAGATGCAGTGGTTCAGGGACAAAAAGGATCCGGTGGAGCTGTTTGATTGTGTGGCCGATCCCCATGAGCTGAACAATTTGGCCGGCCGGCCGGAACACGCACAAAAGCTGCGAGAACTGGAAAATGAGCTAGATCGCTGGCTTGCCGCCATCGGGGACCGCCCAAACTTGCCGGAAGGGGATCTTTTAAATGACTTATGGGGCGGGGCCACCACACAGCCCGTGACCAAAAACCCCACCATAAGTTTGTCCAACGGTTCGGTTGTCCTGGCGTGTGCCACACCGGGGGCTTCCATTGGGTACAGGATCATCCCCGCGAACGGGACGGCCCCCGAGGCCTGGACCGTGTACCGCAGCGCTTTTGAGCTGCCTGAGGGCGCTCGGTTGGAAGTGCAGGCCCACCGCATAGGGTTTGTGGCCAGCGAGGTTGTTTCACCGCAGTGACCCCAATGCCGTGGTTTCCGGGTTACAGGGCCAGTGAACTGAAGGATACCATGATATAAATGACAATGAGCAAGGTAATGGCAGAGACCAGGATGTCTTTCCAGTTATAGCTTGCCTTGTTGTCTTTCTTCTGCTCCGCACTGACGCTACCAAATGTAAGGCCTTGCAATTGCGCTTGGGAAGGTGCTGGGTAAAACATGCTCACCGCAACGGCGATGGCAATGCAAAGGGCAAAAAAGTAGGCTCCAAAGACCAGCCAGTTGATATCGGCAATGGTGTAGATCACACTGCCCTCGGTAAAATTGCCCTTTAAGATTTCCAAGGTGAGCTTTAAAAAGCCAATGATGAACCCGCCCACCAAGGTGGCAATGGCCCCATTGGCGTTAATGCGCTTGTAAAAGATGCCCAGCAGGAAGACGGCCGCAATCGGAGGGGAAATATAGGCCTGGACATTCTGTAAATATTCATAAAGTCCATCGGATAGCCGTGTAATGATGGGGATCCACAACAAGCCAAGGCCCACCACAAAGAACGTGGCCACTCTGCCCGTTCTTACCAGTTCCGCTTCCGGTTTGTTGGGTTTAAGTTTCTTGTAGATATCCAGTGTAAAAAGGGTGGAGCAGGAGTTGAAAACGGAGGCCAGGGAACTCATCAATGCCGCCAATAGCCCCGCGGCCACAAGGCCCCTCAGTCCAGAAGGCAATAAATTGCTCATGAGAACGGGAAAGGCTTCATCTGGGCTGTCCCAATGTATTTTGCCCTGCATTTTAAGTCCCAAGGCCACCACTCCCGGAATTAGGAACAGGAAAACCGGCATTAATTTTAACAGGGCACCAAAAATACTGCCCCGTCTCCCTTCCTTTATGTTCTTGGCCGTGAGCACCCGCTGCACAATGACTTGGTCGGTACACCAGTACCAAATGCCCACAATGGTGCTGGTAATGAAGAGGGGGAGCCAAGGGTAATCGGGGTCGGAATTTGGCCGCCACATGTTAAAATAGTCCGCCCCAACCGTGGTTTTCAATGCTGTCCATCCGCCCACGGCATGGAGCCCCATAACGGTGAGCACAGCCGCACCCAGCACCAGTACAATGGCCTGAATGGTCTCGGTGTACACCACGGCCCGCATACCTCCCAAAACGGTATAAATGCCCGTGAGCACCACTGTGGCCACGGCACCGACCCAAAAGGGGATGCCCATGAGTGCGGAGACCACCACGCCCCCGGCATAAATGGTAACGGACACCTTGGTCAGGATATAGGCAACTAGGGAAACCACCGAAAGTACCCATCTGGAGCGGGCATCAAAGCGTTTTTCCAAAAACTCCGGCATCGTGAACACCCCACTTCTGGCGTAAAACGGCAAAAAGACCCAGCCCAGCATCAGTACGATCCAGGCATGTAGTTCATAGATGAGCAAGGGCATTTTGTCCCCGGCACCATTTCCGGCAAGGCCCACCACGTGCTCTGACCCAATGTTGGAGGCAAAGATCGAGGCGCCCACCACAAACCACCCCAGGTTCCTGCCCGCCAGAAAGTAATCCTCCGTATTTTTTTGTTTTTGTTTGATGACCCACCAGGCCACGCCCAACAACATGAGAAAGTAGAGGGCGATCACCACCCAGTCCAGCGTGTCCAGTCCTTTCATGACAGATCTAAAGTTTTCTCCCCCTTGGTAGGTTGGGGGTTTTGGTTGGTTCTTGGTTTGTAAATATCACTTCTTGCCCATGCGTTTAGCGCACTCTTAAGGTCGTTGTCTTCAAATCTTCAGACCTGGAGGAAGCCCCCACGTAAAGGGTGAAGGTGCCCGGTTCTACCACTTTTTCCATTTTCGCATTCAAAATGGAAAGCTCATTGAAGCCCAATTGAAACGACACGGTCTTGGTTGCTCCCGGCTTTAAGTGAATCCGCTCAAAACCTTTTAGTAGTTTTAAGTACCGTCCTACCGTGGCAATATCGTCACGTACATAGAGCTGCACCACTTCATCGCCGGCCACAGCTCCGGTATTGGTCACTTCCACGGAAATGGTGGCCGTGCCATCTGCTTCTATCTCGCTTGCCGTTAATCTGGGTGCGCCATATTCAAAAGTAGTGTAACTGAGGCCATGACCAAAGTGAAACAGCGGAGATTTGTCGCTGTACTTATAAAGTCCTTTACCAGAACCTATAAAATCTGGCCGTTCCAGATAGGTCACGGGGATCTGGCCCACATTACGGGGAAAGGACACGGTTAACTTGCCGCCAGGGTTCACATCTCCAAAAAGGGCATCTGCAATGGCATCTCCGGAATGCATCCCCAGGTACCAGGTCTCCAAAATGGAGGGGATGTTCTCTGCAATGTAATTAATGGTAAGCGGCCTACCGTTGATCAACACCACGATAGTGGGCTTTCCGGTTTTGTGAATGGCTTCCACCAACTGGTTCTGGACCCCAAAGAGATCAAGGTCTGAGCGATCTACCCCTTCACCACCGGTTCTGCGGGATCCACCCACCACCAAGACCACGGCGTCCGATTTGTTTGCTGCTTCAATGGCTTCGGCAAAGCCTTCCGTGGAATCGCTCAATAGATCACATCCCTTGGCGTAGTTTATGGTAATTTTATCGCCCACTTTGTTTTTAATGCCCTCCAGGGCCGAAACATAAAATGGCGGGAGCCCTGAATATCCGCCCAGAAGGGAATAGGTTCCCTTCTGGGGTCGTTCTTGGGTGGCATTTGGCCCAATGACGGCCAATGAGGAAATTTCGGAACTGTCCAATGGTAAAAGTTCATTTTCGTTTTTTAGGAGAATAATGGCCTTTTTAGCCATTTCATAGGCGTGGGCCTGGTGCTCCTTGGTGCTTACCACGGTATCTGTCTTTACCTCCTTGGAGCCAGATCCAAAAAGTCCCAACTTATATTTTGCCCTGAGAATGCGCTTTGTGGCCCGGTCCACATATTGTACCAGCTTTGGGTTTTTTTCCAAGGTGTCCAAGAGCACGGTTGGGTGGTAGGCATAGAGGTCCAATGGTTTGCCCAATACCAAATCCATATCCACACCGGCTTGCAGTCCCAGAAGGGCGGCCTCTGCACGGGTTTCCGTTATATGGTGCATGGTCTGCAGTCTGCCCACATCATTGTTGTCCGAAACAATAAAGCCGTCAAAGCCCAGTTCATCCCGCAAGAGGTCATTGAGCAACCAGCTGTTCATATGGCAGGGAATGCCATTGTAGTCCTGGTGTCCCGGCATAATGCACCCTACCTGGGCTTCCTTAATGACGGCTTCAAACGGAGGCAGGAACACTTCCCTCAAACGGCGTTCGGACATGTCACTGAAACCGCCATTGATGCCCCGCCTGTTTTCAGGGTAGCCCACAAAGTGCTTCGCTGTTGCCATTACGTGGTTTTCATCAAACTGCTCCTGTCCCATTCCCTGGGCGCCCTGTACAAAGGCCACGCCCATTCTGGAAACCAGATAGGGATCTTCCCCGTAAGATTCTTCCACCCGGCCATAACGGGCGTCCCCGGAAATTACATCCAGATTTGGAGAATACAAATGGGTAATGTTCAGTGCCCGTGCCTCCTTCGCGGTTTGCTCTGCCATTTTTTTTACCATTTCGGGGTCCCAAGTGCTGGCCACGGCAATGGCCTGGGGATAAACGGTGACCCCATCGTACCAGAGCCCGTGCAGCCCCTCGCCAAACTTCATGAACGGTATGCCCAATCTTTCATTGGCGGGAGCGTCTTGCGTAAGTTCGTTTATTTTTTCCTCAAGGGTCATTTGGGAGAGCAGTTGGGCTATCTTGGCCTCCATCTCCCCCTGGCCTTCCGTTACTTTTCCATCTTTATCATTTTGGCAGCCCATAATAACGGCCACCAACAAATACAGGAAAACTGTTTTTTTCATCGTAGTATGGGTTTCCATTGCGTTTCTGAATATATTGGGAATACTATTGGGGAGTGGGTCCCCTTTTCTTCAATGACATTTTTCTCTATGATGCTCCACGCTTGTCCCTTCCTGTCCCTGAAGCAATTTGGCTTTTGGGACATTGGGCACTTAATGTTCATTTCTTGGTGCCCAAGGGCAGATCGGCAAGGTGCTGTCCTGGGCAGCTTGGCCCTGTCCCGAGCGCCGTGCTGGGGCAGGGAACGGTCTTGCCACTTCCTTGCCCACGGCATTGTCTTCCAATAACCTATCTTGGTGGCAAGGTAAGGGCGGGCATCCATTTTGTTATCCCGTGGCGTCCTGTACCAGGGCAGACAAGACGCCCCCGTGGATTTAAGCCGATAATTTCTTCGGTTCCGCACCGTGGCCAATGGAACGTAAAAAAGGGGCGAACCAATGGTCCGCCCCAATTAAAAACTAAACTCAACAACTCAAAATGTCTTGGTCGGTGCCCCGCCCTAAGCGTGCTCCAAGGTGATCACTGCCTATATCCGTTATTGGTGGGGTCCGATTCCAATAGATTGGGGTTTCTTTCCAATTCTTGCAACGGGATGGGCAGGAGTACGTGCCACGGCCTAATATTGTTGTTTGGCTCCCAAAAACGATATTCCAGGTTCTGCACCACATCCAAAAGTATTCCCCAACGGATCAGGTCGTATCTTCGGTGGGCTTCCGCAGCAAGCTCCCATTTGCGCTCGTCATAAATGGCTTCCCGGAAACCTTGTTGGTCCAGCCCGGTGAGATCCCATTCTGCCTGGGTCTCATATGCGCGTTGGCGAATGGGATTCAGGTACTGAAAGGCCCCTGCGGGACCGTTGAGCTCATTCTCGCACTCGGCGGCCATTAAATAAACGTCGGCCAATCGAAATACCATACGATTGTCTTCATGATTAAAGCGTGGTGATGTGGCGAGGTCTAAATTCCAGAATTTTGCCATATAGGGAAAATTCAAGTCAAAGCCCAAATAATTGTCCACAATGTTCAATTCCCTTCTCAGGTCGTTCAATGGAAATTTTTCAGCGAAATCCTTGGAGGCCACTTGCAGGCCTGTTCCATTGAATGCTTCACCTCTTGCGCTGAGCGCATCTGCCAAAGCACTCCTTTCATCCGAATTGGCAGGTTCATCCCTTAAACGTGGATTGAACATACTGGGTCTCCAGCTATTATTTCCTGCAAATGACCTGCCCGGGAATGCGGGGTCAAAGATACCCTCAATGTCCCTGGCGAAATCCAACGACCATATTATTTCTGCATTGTACTCGTTGGCCGGATCAAAAACCTCTGCGTAGGTGGGCAATAATACATGGGGAGATTCATTGATGATTTCCAAACACTTGGTTAGACCGGCCTGCCAGTTGCGTTGTTTCATGTAAATCTTGGCCTCAATGATGGCAGCCGCCCACTTGCTGGCACGGCCATTTTGGTCTGCGGGGTAGACAGAGGGCAAAATGGACTGGGCAAACTGTAGATCCTCCAAAACGCCGCTGATAATGGTGGCCTCATCGGTTCTTGGCAAGGAACCAACCTCTTCCAAGGTCAGGACCTCCGTGTAGTAAGGGGCATCACTCCAAAGATTGGTAATATGCCAATAGGCCAATGCACGTAAAAATCTAGATTCTGCGATAACCTCTGTACGTACATCTTCTGTTATAGCTTCATTGTCCGTTACCCGTTCAATTATGAAATTTGAATTGAACACAACTCTATACAGGTCTTTCCAAGTATCTGAAACGCTCATTTTTTGAACAGATACATCAGCTAGTGCCTCATCCAATGTGTAATTACCAATAGGCTGCACAAAATTTGCGGAGCGATTAGGTTCGATAATATCGGCACCATTGTCATAAAAATGGTCAAGGCCTACCTGACCGTAAATGGAGTTGTTCTTTAATATGGCGTACGTGCCTTGTATGGCCTGCCTTGCATCATTATCGGATGCAAAAAATGTTTCCGGGGCAATAACTGCTCTCGGGTCCTCTTCCAAAAACTTCTCACAACTTACCATTGTAAAAAGTATGAAGACGAATAAATAAATGTTCTTTGTTTTCATATCTAATTCTTTTTGTTAGAAAGTTACATTAAGACCAAGTGTAATAATCCGAGGATTAGGATAATTCGCATCTAAAAAACCCAGTGCTATATTGCCAAATTGGTTATTACCTTCATTGAAGTTATTGGCTTCAGGCTCGATCAAACGAGTTTTGGAGAACAATAGCAAATTACTGCCGTTTACGTAAATAGTTGCATTTTTCACTCCATTCAAGCCCATTTTGTCGGTAGGGAAATTATAGGCCAAACGTACCGCTTTAAGACGTACGTGCGAACCATCCTCTACATATTCTGAATTGATAGGGGTGTTGGTTACAGAATCACTTCCTGCCCTGGGAATGTCAGAAGTAGGGTTATCCGGCGTCCAACGGTTTCGTAAATCTCCAAATTTTACCGTTTCGCCGCGATTGAAAAAGTGATTTCTCATTCTTAAGTTAAATACCTCGTTGCCCGTAGTACCTTGAAAGAAAAAGGAAAAATCAACATTCTTGTACGAAAATGAGTTTTGGATTCCGAAAATCAAATCCGGAAAAGGACTTCCCAAAACAACATTGTCTTCCGTCGAGATAATACCATCGCCATTCAAATCTTCAAATCGGGATCCTCCGACAACTTGAGCGGTAAGCCCCGAAGCATCTATTTCTTCTTGACTTTTCCATGTTCCCAAATAATTTACCCCTGTGAAAACAGGGACCGATTCCCCCACGATTAATCGTGTATTACCAGAACCTATGATGGGATCTACGACTAGATCAATGAATTCTTGACCCCCAAGGTCCAATATTTCATTCTTGTTTGATGCTAGGGTCAGCGTAGTGTTCCAACTAAAGTCGTTGTTGGTTATATTGGTAGAATTAACCAATAGTTCCCACCCTTTGTTTTCAAGTGAACCCACGTTTTGTAATTGACTTGTAAAACCCGTTTGTCTAGGTATGGTTACATCCAATAACAAGTCATTGGTTTCCTTTTGGTAGTAGTTGAATTCTGTAAATAGACGACCACCAAAAAATGAAGCTTCCAAAGCAATATCGAATGATGAGGTAGTTTCCCATTGCAAATTTGGATTTGACGGTCTGCCTAAAGTTAGTCCCGGCACCTCAGATCCATTAAGCGTAGTGTTGGCTTCCGTGAGAACCCCTAATGTCCTGTAGGGGCCAATTGCTTGATTACCAGAACGCCCCCAGCTTGCTCTTAACTTTAAATCGGAGAATACGTCTTGGTCTTGCATAAAGGCTTCTTCGCTGATTTTCCAAGCTCCTGCAACTGAAGGATAGAATTCATACTTGTTTCCAGGCGCGAAAACAGAACTACCATCTGTTCTTCCTACCAGTGTTAAAAGGTACTTATTTTTGTAGTCATAGTTTATCCTTCCGAAAAACGAAGCGATCTGGAATGCGGTATAGTTACTGCTCACAATTGATCTAATTGGATCGGAATTGTTTAGGTTGTTAAAACCCGTGGCATCACTGGTAATGCCCAATGCCTGTGCCTCCGTAGTTTCAGTTTCCACTTTCTGAAAAGAAGCACCGCCAAGAACGGTTAAACTGTGATTTTCGCCCAATTTAGTATTGTACTGTATGGTGTTTTCATTGTTCCAGCCCACACTGGCTACCGTTCTAACGCTTGCATTGCCGCCATCTGTTATGCCTACGGCAAGGTTGCCCGGTAATTGACTGGAATTAAATCTGTTTCGTTTAATATTATTGAATTCTGGACTAAAAGTAGAACGAATGATCCAACCGGGTGCTGGTTTATATTCCAAGTACGCTGTGGCCAACAAGTTATTGGTAAATGTCTGATTTGTGTTCAACTCAAAATTTGCAAGCGGGTTGTTGAATGGCGAACCAACGACATCATCAAATCCGTTGAAAGAGCCGTCTTCATTAAAGGCCGGCTGGGTACGCAGAGTTCCGAACAAATTCCCACCAAAAGAGGTAAGGCCGTTGTCATTTTTAATTCTGGAATAATTGATACGAAAACCTGTTTTCAATTTATCACTTAGATTGATATCTAAATTAGATCTAAAAATGAATTTTTCGATACCCGTACTCTTTACAATACCTTCTTGATTAAAATAGTTAAAGGAGTTAAAGTAGTTCACATTTTCTGAAGACCCTGAAATGGATACGTCCGCATTATAGATTGGAGCGGGCCCCGTTGTTAAATCAACCCAATCGTTATTAGGGTAGGTAGAGGGATCATCTGGAAATGGTATCGCCACTTCTCTAAAAGTATTGTGCTCATTGGTAAAGGCAATTTGTTCTTCCCGAGTCAATACATCAGGCAATTCAGGCATCATTTGCATACTGGTGAATATATTTACGCTCACTTCAGGTTTACCGGCACCCTTGCCTAGACCACTTTTGGTCGTGACCAAGACCACACCGTTAGCACCCCTAGAGCCATAAATGGCAATGGAAGAGGCATCCTTGAGGATTTCAAGGGACTGGATATCGCTGGGGTTGATATTGTTCAAGTTAAAATTGGTTCCAACTACAATCCCATCAATAACGAAAAGAGGTTCGTTACTGCCAGTAATGGAGTTACCACCTCTTACCCGTATGGTCGTGCCCGCTCCGGGCGCACCACTTGCTTGGGTTACCTGAACACCCGCGGCCCTACCTTGTAGCACTTGGTCAACTCTTGAAGCAGGTACCTGGGTTATATCTTCCGAACTAACCGAGGCCACGGACCCCGTTAGGTCCGATTTTCTTTGGGTACCGTACCCAATGACCACCACTTCATCCAGTTTATTTCCAGATTCCAAAACCACGTTTATCTGTGTCTGATCGCCAACAACGATTTCCTGTGCAGTAAAGCCTATGTAGGAAATGATAAGGGTATCTTCCGGGTTGGCCTGGATACTAAAGTTTCCGTCAAAATCTGTGGACACCCCTTTTGTTGTCCCTTTTACCACCACGGAGGCACCGGCCAAGGGTCCCTCACTGTCCGATACTGTCCCGGAAACGGTCTGTTGCGCCCAAGAGCACAGTGAACCTAGGACAAACAGCATGAACAGGTACTTGCCCTTGGCGTTTTTGAAAATGAGCTTGGTTTTTTTCATAAGAGTATTTTATTCTGTTTAGGATTGAAAAGTAAAATGATGCCCACGGCTTACCATCCTGTGCTGTACTGTAGGGTATGTGGTGTAAAACGGTTGAATACCTGTCCTTAAAGGCCATTCACCCAAAAGAGGCATTGATGTTTTTTTAACATTTAAGATGGGGAATAGACTTTTAAAGACCAGGTTTTAAGCTTTTTTATTCGTTTTTAAGGACGGTTTTTAACCATATCGTAAACAATCGTAACAAGCTCATTTAAAGGAATGGTTACCTTAGAAAAGTGGTTTTCACCCAAAAGGGGAGCTGGGTTTTGGAAGGGGTGGGCCACGGCCATTGCTCAAAGAAACCAACGTACTTTTTAAAGACCAACGGGAATCGGTTTTTTATGGGTTTCATTTGGTATCAAGGTCTGCTCAGCGGTTTGCCTCTTTGGCTTCCTCGCTCATTTCCATCTCCGCTTCAGCACGCGCTTTTTGCGCCACAAAATAGTGTTGAAAATTGTAGCTGGAATGTACATTCCATGGGGCATTCACTTTTGGTAGCGCAGCTTTTAATTTGGCGATCTGGGTTTTGTATTCCTCGTTGTTTATTTCATTTTTAAACTCGTTGGGATCCTTGCCATGGTCATAGAGCTCCTCACCACCGTCTTCGTACCTTATGTACCGAAAACCCTTGGCGGCTACCCCATGGTTGTTTCTCCCAAAGGTGGTAATGGCCACCTGCTGCTGCGCCGTTTCGCCCAGCATCGCCGGAACCAGGCTGGCCCCTTCGTTTCTGGGGTAGTTGGGCAACCCACAGAGCTCAAGAAGGGTCGGATAGATGGAAAGCAGTTCGGCTGGGCTGGAGACGGTCTTGTTTTTTGGAACATTGGGACCGGCAAAGATAAGGGGCACTTTGGTGGCCGTGCTCCAGAGGGCGTGCTTGGCAAAGGTGCCTTTTTCTCCCAGACGGTAGCCGTGGTCGGACCAAAGAACGATCACGGTGTTTTCTGCATGCCCGCTATGGTCCAGCGCATCCAGTAAACGGCCCAGTTCGTGGTCCACATAACTGATGCAGGCCAGGTATGCTTGGATGATCTTGCTCCATTCCCCGTTTTCAATGGCCCACTCCGTAGAGGGCATCATGGGCAGGTCGTTGAGCATTTTTGCCACCGGGGGCACATCTTCCAGGTCGTTTTTTAGATAGGGCATGGTCTCAATATCCTGCAAGGGATAAAGATCAAACCATTTCTGCGGAACATAGAGCGGAACGTGCACCCTTAGAAAACCGACACCCATAAAAAAGGGCTGGTCGTAACTCTTGTTCAGGCGGTCAATGGCCCAGTTCACGGAGCGGTGATCGGGCATAAGGGTGTCGGATTCCGGGAAGGCGCCCCAATCGGTACTGGTACGGCCATAGCGCTCCCTGTCCGCTGTTCCAAAGCCATCCCACACAAAACGCTCTTCGGGGTAGGGGCCAAACCCTTTTTCCCGCCCCCCGGACTCCTCAAAAAGATTCTCCGGGGCATGTATGTGGAAGAGTTTGCCAATGCCCATGGTGCGGTAACCGTTTTGTTTGAAGTACTCGGGAAGCAGAACAATATCTTGCGTGGCGGGGTTATCCGAAACGATTTTGTCATCGGGTACCATTCCGTAAATTCCAGTGGTGGAAGGCCTAAGGCCGGTCATTAAAGATGCCCTGGAGGGGCCGCACAAAGGGGCCTGGCAGTGGGCGTCCGTAAACTTTACCCCTCTGGCCGCCAACTTATCCATGTTTGGGGTTAGGGCGGGCCCACCATAAGCGCCCAGCATGGTGTTGAGGTCATCTATGGCAATGAACAGCACATTTGGAGGACGTTCTTGGGTCGGTACTTTTTTTGTTGCCTCTTCCTTGCACCCCGTGAAGAGCACAGGAAGCGACGCCATTAAAACAAAAAACGTATTACGCATATCGCTGGTTTTATTTTTTCCAGTTCAGCTCTATCTTTTGTCTGAGCTCTTCCACAATTTCCGGGTGCTCTGCGGCCAAATTACGTTGTTCGGTGGGGTCTTGGTAAATGTTAAAGAGCTCTATGTCCTCTTGGGGCTTGTTCTCGTTGTTGGGGAGGATCAATTTATAGGGATGGGTGATGGCCATTCTGTAAAAGAGCCCCTCCTCTACCGTATTGAAGTCATGCGCATAGATTTCGCCAAAAATGGCATCTCGCTCTTTTGCTTTATCCTTGTCCAGAACATTGATGCCATCCAAATGTTCGGGAGCTTCCATTCCCAAAAGGGCCAGAACGGTGGGCACCATGTCCAGACTGCTGGTCAGGGTAAGGCTGTCCCTTCGGGGTTGCAGCTTTCCCTTCCATCGGTACATAATGGGCGTGCGAAGCCCATAATCATAGGGTGAACGCTTGGATATTTCATTGTACTGGCCGTTGTCCACATTTTGCACCCAACCGTTGTCGCAAACATAGACGAACAGGGTGTTTGCGGTCTCCCCTTTGGCGTCTATGTAATCCATGAGCTCCCCACAGGTCTGATCGAACCATTCGCACATGGCCCAATATTTGGCCACATATTCAGAGGGCGCTTTGGGAAGGTATTTCTGCAACAGGCTATCTGGCGGATTATGGGGCGTATGGGGCAGAAAAGGAGCGTACCACATAAAGAAGGGTTTCTTTTTTTCCAGGGCCAAATCAATATAACTATAGAGCGTATCCATGCCATTGCGGCCAATTTCAAGGCCGTAGTCCCCGTGCCTCCCCCCTCGGTTCGGGTCCCCGTGGGTCATGCCACCGTCAAAACCGCCATTTTCATAATTACCGATCCACCATTTTCCGGTTTGGAAAGAGAGATAGTCTTTTTCTTTTAACAATTTTGGCAATGTGCTCAAGGATTTAAACTGCTGTATTATGGTGTCATAGTTCTCTTTTCGCCAAGTGCTTCGCCAGTTTCCGGCCTTGTCCCGTGTATTTCCGGGCAGCACCCGGTCATTTCCAATTACCCCGTGGTCACGGGGATATACACCCGTGATGATAGATGCCAATGAGGGTGCGCAAAGCGAAGTTGGGACGTACCCTCTTTCAAAAGTTACGCTTTCTGCGGCCAATTGATCCAGGCGCGGGGTCTCTATGATATCGTGCCCCATAAATCCATAATCTGTCCAGGCCTGGTCATCGGAAAGGATGAACACGATGTTGGGCGGCCGTTCCTGGGTTTCTTCCTTTTGGGGCAGGACTGTTTTTTCTTTGCAGGAAACTACACCCAATAGCACTATGGTGCTCATAGTAAACAGAATAAGATGTCTCATTTGTTTTCTTACTTTAATTTCTTGTTTCATAAGTGGTTCTTTTGTTCTGGCCAATCCTAGCCCTATTATTTTCTTTGCCTTCCAATGTAGGTTGTGCGTTTTATGCTGGTAAACCGGCACAATGGGAATTAGCCTTCATGACATGATCTTAGCTCGCCATTCTCTGACCAAAGCTCCGCTCTATGGTTCTTTTGCCCACTATTGGCCTAGCGAATTGCCCTGCTAAAAGTATGGGAACCGGGCGGCACCTCTAAAACCAGGGTGTCTTCCCCGGGACCGCTAAGTTGTTTTATTTTAGGGTTGTCCTTTAAGGTTTGATCGTTCACGCGGATTTCGCCCACTGTTGCATTTGGCATGTGCACCACGGCAATGGTATTTGGCGGAATCTCGGTCTCCAACGTAAATTCCTTCTCGGTCAGCGTCCAACCACTGGATGCCTTTCCGTAAGGGGTCTCCACCCTGGCTGATGCGCTGTTCAGATAACTGGCATTGGGCAGTGGGGCTATTTTAATACGTTTATAACCCGCCTCCAAAGGGGCTATTCCGGCAATGCGTTCATAGAGCCATTCCCCAATGGCCCCGTAGGCGTAATGGTTTAGGCTGTTCATGCTTTTTGGGTTGAAACCCGCTTCCTTGCTGTAGCTGTTCCATCTTTCCCAAATGGTGGTGGCCCCTTGGTTTATGGAATAGAACCAGGAAGGATAGGTTTCGTTGAACAGGAGTTGGTACATCAGGTCTGTTTCTCCCATATCATCCAATACCTTTGAAAGCAAGGGTGTTCCCAAGAAGCCCGTGCGCAAATGATTGTCTGCGTCCTTGATCTTTTGCAACAGACGCATCTGGGCGTTTTTGCGCTTTTCCTGCGGAAGTAGGTCAAAAGCCAGGGCAAGGAGATAGGAGGTTTGGGTTTCGGGACCTTCCTTCAAGGTGCCCGCTTCGTCAAAAAAGGCATTGTCAAAGGCGGCCGCCACCGTTTTGTACAGGGCATTGTATTTGGCCGCTTCCTCCAATTTTCCCAAAACCTTCGCCGTCTTGGCCGTCAATTGTGCACTGCGGGCATAAAAGGCGGTGCCTATGAGATTCAAGGAAGTGTCTCCCCTGTTGTCGCCATTTTCAGGATAGGGCTGCAACCAATCTGAAAATGACATCATGTGGGAGATGTGGTCTTTTGACTTGATGCCGTGGTGCCTTACCCACTCTTTCATCATTTCGTAATTGGCCTCCAAAAGGTTGGTGTCTCCCGTGCGCATGTAAATTTTCCAAGGGATGATGGTCACCACATCCCCCCAACCGGAACTGGCCGTGTAGTTGCCGCGGGTATCGGGTACCGTCCAAGGTATGCCCCCATCTTCCCATTGCGATTCCCGAACGCTCTGGAGCCAGCTGGCCCAAAACTTGTGCACATGGGCGTTGAAGACGGACGTGGGCCCAAAGACTTGGGCATCCCCGGTCCAGCCCAGGCGCTCATCGCGCTGGGGACAGTCCGTGGGAATGTCAAAAAAATTGCCCCGTAGGCCCCAAACAATGTTGCTCTGTAATTGGTTCAATTTGTCATGGGAGGAGGTAAACGTGCCATTGTCCTCAAAATCTGAATACTGCACCAACCCCGTTACCCAGTCTTTTATTGGGGCGGCTTCCTGGTCATACCCGCTCAGTTGCACGTACCGGAAGCCGTAAAAGGTGAATTTTGGGGTGTAGTCCACCGGTCCATCTTCTGCCGCCACATAATAATTGGTAGAGTGGGCAGAGCGGTAGTTCTTGGTGTGGAAAGATCCGTCTGCACCCAGCATTTCGGCAAACCTCATCACAAGGGTATCGCCTTTTTTCATGGGAACTTTTACCCTGGGCACCCCCACCATATTTTGTCCAAGGTCAAACACGGTGCTGTTTTCGTTGATCGCCACTTCCTTTGGGGTTAAGGTCAACTTTGTCTTCACCGTGGTATGCCGCTTGGGTTCCAGGGCAATGTGGCTGTCCAGGGGCGCGACTTCAACCGTATCCCAGTCTGCATCTTCAAAGAAGGGCCCTGACCAGTTGGGCATCTCTTTATTGGCATCATAGACCTCGCCATCATAGATCTCTGAAAAGGCAATGGGCCCTTTGGTAACGCCTTTCCAGCTTTCATCGGACAGAACCATCATGGTGCTACCGTCCCGTAACCTAATTTCAAGCTGGCAAAGGACTTTTGGTGATAGGGAATTGTCCCACTCTGTTTTGCCCCAGAGCAATCTTCCGGAATGCCAACCGGAGGCCAGTTCCACACCAATGGCGTTTTTTCCAGAAGCGATCAAGTCGGTAACGTCATAGGTCAGGGTCTCTATACGCTTGTTGTAGGGCGTCCATCCCGGGGGCATCACGTCATCGCTAACGTCATTTCCGTTGAGATGAACATCAAAAACGCCCTTGGCCGTGATGTACAGTCTGGCCTGGGCCACCTGGCCCGCAACGGAAAAGGTCTTGCGCAGGTATTGGGGCTTGTGGATCAATACATTGGATCTTCCCCGAATGCTGTCCTTGGCCGTGTCCAGCCCCACCCATTGCGCCTTCCAATCTTCATTGTCCAAAAGGCCCAGCTCAAAATGGTTGGTATCGCTCCAAGCAGAGGCCTTGTCATTTTCGTCCCAAAAACGTACCTGCCAATATACTTTTTGGCGCGATTGCAGTGCCTTGCCCCCGTAGGGAACCCAAGTAGAGGCCTGGGTGCTCTGCTTTTTGGAATCCCAGATATCCGCATTGTCGGGTAATTTTTCCGGACTGCTGGCCACAACGATGTGATGGGCAGATTGATGCTGCACGTTCCCTGACACCGGAAGCTGCCACGAAAAGGTGGGGGTGGCATCATAAAAACCCAAAGGATTGTTAAAGCCTTCCGATACCACCAAAGAGGTCGGCGCACTTTGTTTGGTAGGGGCTGTACAGGCCCATGCCCCCATCAATAAAAGACAGATGGCTGTGAGGTTAATGGTGTTTTTCATTTTTTGTTTGTTGGAAATGGGTCATCTGTATCGCAATATGGATGGCTAAGGCTTCCCCTGGCACCCGTGCCCACCCAAAGGAATTGAGGTGCAATGGAAATTGTGGAACCAGTTCTCTGGACTTCATCTAATAAGTAAGGGCCTGTTCCTACGGGGCCTCTGATTTTTTTGTCCGCAAACGCATAAACCGTCCGGGCTTGCACCTGAACCAGAAACAAGTATATTATGGTTTCCAACAAATGGCATCCTGTGGTGTGCTGTAGGCCGTACCGGTGGGAAATTGTTCCAAGAAGATGCGCCGACCGGGCCGCCCGGGAATGCCGCCCCTTTTGGACACCAAAGATAAGACGGTGATTTGATTTTAAACCTTTTATGACCTACCTTGTCCTAAGGATAACAATGGGATCTATTCTTATGGAAAGAAAGCACATACAGCACATCTTCAATAGAATGGGATTTGGTGCATTGCCCAGCGAACTGGATGCCAGGGCCGGGTTAAACAAGAAAACAGTGGTGGGCAACCTGCTGGCAGCATCCAAAAGGGTGGAGCCACTGGTTATGGAGCTGTCCGAGCTCAAAGCGATGTCCTCTCCCCAAAATCTGCGCAATGCCAGTGAGGAAAAGAAACGCGAGCTTAGAAAGCTGAGCAGGGAAAAGATAAAGGGGTACAACCAATTGTGGTTGCAACGGCTACTGACCTCCGGCCAAACGGTGCGGGAGAAAATGACGCTGTTCTGGGCAAATGTCTTTGTTTGCCGGGACAACCACATATTCCACGTGCAGCAATACAACAATCTGCTGCGAACACATGCTTTGGGAAATCTCAAGGAGTTTGTCAAGGCCGTGGCCAGGGAACCGGCCATGAGCAAATACCTGAACAACCGGCAGAACGTGAAACAAAACCCAAATGAGAACTTTGCCAGGGAGCTTATGGAACTCTTTACCCTGGGCAACGGCCATTATGGGGAAGACGATATCAAAGAAGCGGCCCGAGCCTTTACCGGTTGGTCTTTTAAGCCCAACGGGGAGTTCTTTTTGAGACAAAAACAGCATGATGCCGGACAAAAGACGTTTTTTGGGCAAACCGGTAACTTCAATGGCGATGACATCATCGACATTATTTTTCAACAACGGCAGTGCGCCCGCTTTATCTGCGAAAAAATATACCGGTACTTTGTTCACCCCGAGGTGGATGTGGCCCGCCTAGATGAAATGGTGTCCGTTTTTTACGGGAACTACGACATAGGGAAGTTAATGCGGTACATTTTGTTGTCCGATTGGTTTTATGACGAAAAGAACATTGGCGCAAAGATCAAGTCGCCCGTGGAATTGCTCATGGGCATTCAGCGAATTGTTCCCTTGACTTTTGAAAAAGGGAAGCACCTTATGGACCTCCAGAAAATGATGGGTCAGGTATTGCTTTATCCGCCAAACGTAGCGGGATGGAAGCAGGACAGGTATTGGATAGACAGCAACACCCTTTTGTTCCGATTGAAATTGGCTTCGGTGCTGTTAAACGATGCCGTGATCAACGTGGACCGCAAGGGAGAGTTTGAAGATTCTTTTGAAGCATACTATCGTAGGACCCGGAACGCCCGGCGCAACATAAAAATAGAGCGGGATTGGACCCTTTTCGAGCGGGAGTTTGCCGCTTTGGGAGACGATGTCCTTGAAAAGACCCTTCTGGTGGGTACCATTGATCAAGACACCAGGGTGTTTTTAAACGGTCTTTCCAGTAAGGACAAAAAGGACTATCTGGTACAGTTGATGTCCTTGCCCGAATACCAACTTTGTTAATCGCGCAATTATGGAGAGAAGGAGATTTTTACAGCAGAGTGCTTTGGCAAGTGGAACGTTCTTGGTGCCCAGTTTTGTCAAGGCATCAGAAGGGCTTTTTCACCAAAGGGAAGGGTTTAGGCGTTTGGTGGTCATTCAATTGTCCGGTGGCAACGACGGCCTCAATACCATTGTGCCCCATACCAACGACATCTACTATGGAAGCAGGCCCAAAATAGCGATTAAACCCAATGAACTCATCAAGGTAAACGATGTTTTGGGCTTTCACCCCAGCCTTGAACCGCTGGTAAAGCTATATGACCGCGGTCATTTATGCGTTTTGAACAGTGTGGGGTACCCCAATCCGGACCGTTCCCATTTCAGGTCCACGGATATCTGGCACACGGCCAGCGATAGCGATCAGTACCTGACTTCCGGTTGGGTGGGCCGCTATATGGAGGCGCAGGGAAAAAAGCCCCACGGTGCCATAGAAATAGATGACAGTCTGTCCCTGATGCTAAAGGGAGAAAAATTGAACGGTATAGCCACCACCAACCCCAAGCTGTTGTACCGCAACATGAACACCCCTTTTTTTAAGCAGGTGCTGCGGCAACAGACCGATGAACATTTGAGCGAGCATAACCTGGGCTATCTGTACAGGACCATGATAGATGCCAAGTCATCTGCCAAGTACATCCACGAGACCACCAAGACCGTGACCTCGAAAAAGGACTATCCCAACAATCCTTTTGGCAAACAATTGAAGACCACGGCAGAGTTCATCAATTCTGGTTTGGACACCAAGGTGTACTACGTGTCCATGGGCGGTTTTGACACCCACGCAAACCAGATCAACTCCCAGTCCAGATTATTGGCCATATATGCCGAGGCCATGGCCAGTTTTGTCTCGGATCTAGAGGCGAACAACACCTTTGGCGATACCCTGATCATGACCTTTTCTGAATTTGGCAGACGGGTCAGGGAGAATGCATCCTGGGGAACGGACCATGGGGCGGCCAACAATGTCTTTGTCATTGGCAAGGACTTGAAAAAACCTGGATTCTACAACCAGGCTCCCGATCTCACGGATTTGGACGCCAACAAGGACATAAAGCACAGGTTGGATTTTAGGGAGGTCTATGCCACCATATTGGATAACTGGCTGGGCGTGCCCCACGGCAACATCATAGGGGCCAAATTTGATGGACTTGGATTTGTGTAGGGCTTAAGGAGAGGTTCGTTTCCCGGTCACCTTGTTATGCCGTGAAGGTGCCAATCACTCCCGCATGGTGTGGTACACGTTCTGCACATCGTCATCTTCCTCTATCTTTTCCAAGAGTTTCTCCACATCGGCGGTCTGCTCTTGGTTGAGCTCTTTGGTCACTTGCGGAATGCGCTCAAAACCTGAGGACAGAATGTCAATGTTACGGGACTCCAGTTCCTTTTGGATGGCCCCAAAGCTTTCAAAGGGCGCGTAGATGAGGATGCCATCGTCATCCACAAACACTTCCTCCGCCCCAAAATCGATCATTTCCAGTTCCAGCTCCTCCGGATCGATCCCCTCTGCCGGGATCCTGAAATTGCAGGTATGGTCAAACATAAATTCCACCGAACCTGAGGTTCCCAGGCTGCCATTGTGCTTGTTGAAGTAACTGCGAATGTTGGCCACCGTGCGGGTGTTGTTATCGGTGGCGGTCTCAATGAGCACGGCAATGCCGTGCGGGGCATACCCCTCGAACAGCACTTCTTTGTAGTCGCCAAGGCTCTTGTCGCTGGCCCGTTTTATGGCCCGCTCCACATTGTCCTTGGGCATGTTCACGGATTTTGCGTTCTGTATCACCGCCCTGAGCCTGGCATTGGAGTCCGGATCGGGACCTCCTTCCTTTACGGCCATGACAATGTCCTTTCCAATTCTGGTAAAGGCCTTGGACATGGCAGACCATCGTTTCATCTTCCTCGCTTTTCTAAACTCAAAAGCTCTTCCCATGGATATTGATTTTAATAGGCTGTAAATATAAAAAAAGTGGACATAGTGGCCTGTGCCACCTGTTTGTAACCAGATCGCGGTGCTTTCCCCTAATTTTCGGAATCACTGTCAATGATGTCCTCAATGGCCCGTGCCAAGGCAAAATCCTTTTCGGTGATGCCGTTGGCATCATGGGTGTTGAGCCTTATGTTCAGGGTCTTGTACACGTTGCTCCAATCTGGGTGGTGGCCCTGCGCCTCACATTCAAATGCAATGCGGGTCATGACCGAAAAGGCTTCCTTGAAATCCTTGAACTCAAAAGTGGTCTCAATGGCGCCATCCACATACTCCCAGCCATCAAACTGGCTCAGGTAATCTTGGATCTGTGCTTCTGTAAACTTTTCCATATCCTTGTTTTTTTAGGGTTTCCATTCATTTTATGACGTGCTGCTCCAATACGTCTTGGTAGCCGAACTGGAGGTTTGCGGGCAGTAGGTTCGTTTTGGGCAGCACGGCCAGATAACGATCATTGTTGGTGGTATATACCCGTTTTAAAATGGGGTTGAAACTCCCCACACGCTCCAACAGCTCCTTGACGAAATCTTCATGGTGCACCAAATCTTTGCTTCCCAAATGGTACACCCCCGTTTTGTTTCTGTTGATAATATAATGAATTTGTTGCGTTAACCTATCATCATTGGTCACGTTCAGGATCAGGTTGGGAAACACTTCCACCGGTTCATTGGCCAAGATCTGATCTTTCATCTCCTTTACCCTTGGCGATGCATTGCCAAAGACCATGGGTACCCTGAGGATGCCCATTTTATGGCTTGGCAAGCGCAGCAGCATGTTCTCGATCTTGATCTTTAGCCGGCCGTAAATGCTCTCGGACAAGGTTTTGTCGTCTTCATAGGAGGGGAATTTGCTGTACGCATCGAACACATTGGCCGATGAGATGAAATAGAGCCGCACCTGCTCCTCCCGAACATATTCCACCAGGTGTTGGTGCGCAATGATCTGCGCGGTAAAACTTCCCCTGAGGGCAGAGACGATGACGTGGGGGCGAACGGCGTTGAGCACATCAAAGATGTCATCTTCTTCCAAGCGGTACTCAAAAAACTGCTTGTTGTCCCCAAATCCCTTGCCATTGTTGCAGTAGGTGCCATAGGTGTCAAAATAATTGCAGAGTTCCCGGTAGAGGGAATTCCCCACAAAACCGCTGCCGCCCAGGATCAATATTTTTTTTCGGTCGCTGTCCAACACGTGTACTGCCTGGGGTTTAGCCTTTGTAAAAGGGAGGTTTCACCACCGTGGCCGGTATGGCTTTTTTCCGAATCTGTATCTGTATCCCAGTTCCAATGGTGGCGAGTGCGGTGGGCACATAGCCCAGCCCAATGCCCTTGCCCAGGGAGGGCGCCATTGTTCCGGAGGTCACTGAGCCCACTTCGGTGCCCGCTTCATTGAGTATGGCGTATCCCTGTCTGGGAATGCCACGTTCGTTGAGCTCAAAACCAATGAGCTTTCTCTTGGGCCCATGGGCCTTTTCTTGCGCCAGGGCATCACTGTTCACAAACTCCTTGTTGAATTTTGTGATCCACCCCAGGCCGGCCTCAAAGGGGGAGGTGGTGTCATCAATATCATTGCCATAGAGGCAATAGCCCATTTCCAAGCGCAAGGTGTCCCTGGCGGCCAGGCCAATGGGCTTTATCCCAAAGTTTTCCCCGGCTTCGAAGACCGCTTTCCAGATGGCCTCCACTTCCTCGTTCTTACAATAGATCTCAAAACCGCCCGAACCGGTGTAGCCGGTGGCAGAGATGATCACAGGCTCCATACCCGCAAAATCCGCCACTTCAAAATGATAAAATTTTATGGCGGCCAAATCTACGGAAGTCAGTGATTGCATGGCTTCCACCGCTTTTGGCCCCTGAATGGCCAAAAGGGAATATTGGTCTGAAATGTCCTTCATCTGGGCATTGAACTCCTCGTTGTACCTGGAGATGTGGTTCCAGTCCTTTTCAATGTTGCTGGCGTTAACCACCAGGAGGTACTGTTCTTCCTTTATCTTATAAATGATGAGGTCGTCCACAATGCCCCCGTTCTCATTGGGCAGGCAACTGTACTGTGCCCTGCCCACGGTTAATTTAGAGGCATCATTGGAAGATACTTTTTGAATGAGGTCCAGCGCCTTGGGCCCGCTGATGAGAAACTCCCCCATATGGGACACATCAAAAACCCCCACACCGTGGCGCACCGTTTCGTGTTCTAGATTCACCCCCTCATAAGAGACGGGCATGTTGTAACCTGCAAAAGGAACGATCTTTGCTCCCAGGGCCTCGTGTACGTGGGTAAGCGCGGTATTTTTCATCTGTTGCTATTTATTTGTTTTTTAAGGTCAGACCTGCCCGTTCCGGTTCCGGCGGGTGTTATTTGCCAATCAACACTTCGTTTGGTATCCCGTATGGTCATGGCTCATTTAAAACGAACCTTTTCAGTGGCGCAAATTTATGGAATATATGGGGATTCAAGGATTTCTTGAACGTATGTTTTACCGCTGTCCTCTTCCATCTCCCCCATCCCTCGCAAAACTTGTTTGCCCGTGGGTAGCTTTTGTGCCTTTTTGGCTAGTGTTCCAATAAAAAGGCTTTTAGGGCTTGGTAACCCTCTATGTGCAGCGATTGTTTGTCCTTGCCCATAACTTTTTGAATCTGTGGTGGCAAGGGGAGCTGTATGCCCAAGGTGCTTTCCACAGTGTCCAAAAATTTTACCGGATGGGCGGTCTCCAAGAAAATGCCGTAACGGTCCGGATGGGCCTCCAAATATTTTTTAAGGCCCAAATACCCCACGGCACCGTGCGGATCGGCAACGTAGCCCGTACTGCCATAAATGTCCTTTATGGCCTGTTTGGTCTCTTGGTCCGTAAAGGAATGGGCCGAGAAATCTTTGGCCAACCGATCGTTCCGGTTCTGGAAAAGTTGGCGTATGCGCACAAAATTGCTGGGGTCTCCCACGTCCATGGCGTTGGAAATGGTGGCCGTGGAGGGCTTTGGCGCATACTGCCCCGTGGCCATAAACCTGGGCACGGTGTCATTGCAGTTGGTGGCGGCCACAAAATGTGCCACGGGCATTCCCATTTTTTGGGCCACCAGGCCGGCACAGATGTTGCCAAAATTTCCACTGGGCACCGAGAACACCAGGTTTTTGTCCAGTGCCTTCGCTTCTTTGTAGGCAAAAAGAAAGTACAATGATTGCGGCAACCAGCGCGCCACATTGATGCTGTTGGCAGAGGTGAGCTGCATGTTTTCTTTGAGGTCGGCATCCAAAAACGCGGTTTTTACCATTCGCTGGCAGTCATCAAAGGTGCCGTCCACTTCCAGTGCCGTAATGTTCCGGCCCAGGGTGGTGAGCTGTCTCTCTTGGATATCGCTGACCTTGCCACTGGGGTACAGAATGACCACCTTGACCCCGGCAACCCCCAAAAATCCGTTGGCCACAGCACCTCCCGTGTCCCCGGAGGTGGCCACCAGCACGGTAACCTCCCCGGCCGCTTCCTGTTGGCTAAAATAACCCAGGCATAGGGCCATAAAACGTGCGCCCACATCCTTGAAGGCCATGGTGGGCCCATGGAAAAGCTCCAGGGCAGCAATGTTCTCCGTAAGGGGCACCAGCGGAAAATCAAAGTCCAGCACCTTTTTTAAAATATCTTTCAGGACCTTGTCCGGGAGGTCTTCCTTTACAAACGGGCGCATTGCCGCAAAGGCAATTTCCTCCATGTCCAGTTCATGGATGCCCTCAAAGAACAATGTGCCCAATGCCGGCATCTCCGTGGGGAAGTACAACCCTTTGTCCGGGGCAATGCCCTTTATTACCGCTTCCCTGAAGGAGACCAAGGGAGCTTGTTGGTTTAGGCTATGGAATTTCATGCGTACTGGGGTTAGGGTGAATCTCAATGATTAAAAAGTGCCTTGTCATCAACAATCATCGTGCATGTCAATGGCCAGCATCTCCTTGTGGTATGGCCCAAAATCGGTGACGGTGGTCTTTCTTTCCAATTTCAGTGGTTCTTGGTCCCCTTCCGAAGCCTTGAGAAAGCCGGTGAGCACCGGGCCTTTTTGTTCCAAATAGATGTAATGTTGAAAACGGCCCACGTTCCAATGGTCATCAACCAAAAGAAAACCATTGGCGTCATTGGCAAAAATGTTGAACTTTCGCCATACCGCTTCGGTGGTGTCATCGCTCTTAAAACGCACCATGCCCAGGTAATATGGTGCGTTGGTACAGTCCTGTTGGTGGGTTTGGATGTACAGCTCCGCCACATGGCCCCTGAATGCTCCGGCAAACAGGCTTTCCTTTAACGGTGCTTGGGCAAATGCCATGCCCACATTGCAGACCAGTGCGAATAGATGGAATACCATTTTTTGTTTCATAAGGTGCTTATTTTTTTAACGCCCGTAGGGTTTATTTTGGATACGTGCACTTCAAAGTCCAAGGCAATGGGCTCGTACACAGCCGTCATTGCCTTTGCGATGTTTAGGGCGGCTTCCTGTCCTTTTGCAAAGGCGAACAGGGAAGGCCCCGAGCCCGATATGCCACAGCCCAGGGCACCGGCTTGCATGGCTGCGCTTTTTACCTCGCCGTATCCGGGAATGAGGATGGAGCGTATGGGCTCTACAATGTGGTCTTCCAGAGAGCGGCCAATGAGGGCGTAGTCTTCCATGAACAGTCCGGCCACCAGCCCCCCCAAATTGCCCCATTGTTTGATCGCTGTGGTCAAGGTAACGGAGGTGCGCAATATTTTGCGGGAATCCGAGGTCTTGACCTCTATCTGCGGGTGCACCACCACGGCATGGAGTTCTTTGGGAACAGGAATTTGAACCATGTCCAAGGGGTCATAACTGCGCACCAGGACAAAGCCGCCCAAGAGGGCAGGGGCCACATTGTCTGCGTGGGCCACTTCGCTGGCCAGTTTTTCGCCCAACATGGCAAAGGGAACCAATTGTTTGGGGGCAAAGGGCCTTCCCAACAATTCGTTCATGGCCCAGACCGCTCCGGCAGAGCTGGCGGCACTGCTCCCAATGCCACTCCCCGCTTTTATGCTTTTGTAGATTTCAATGTCAAAGCCACCTTGGTGCCCACTGGCCTCCAGAAAGGCCAGACCGGCCACTCCCGCCACGTTCCTTTCGGTTTCCAGCGGTAGGTCCTGCCCCTCCAACCTCGTAATGCGTATGCCTTTTTTTTTGGTTTTTCTTATGACCATTTCATCTCCCACATTGTCCAGGGCCACGCCCAGTACATCAAAGCCGCAGGAGATGTTGGCGATGGTGGCAGGGCAAAAAACGCGTATTTCTTCCATGGTCAAAAATTACCTATTCTAATGATGTCCGCAAAGATACCCGAAGCGGTGACATCTGCACCGGCCCCGGCGCCCTTTATGATCATGGGCTGCTGCGGATAGCGTTCGGTGAAGAAGAGCACAATGTTGTCACTGCCCTCCAGGGCATAAAAATCATGTCCCTTGGAGATCTCTTGGAGTCCCACACTGGCCTTGCCATCCTTAAAACGGGCCACATACTTTAATTTGCAGCCGTTCTCCTTGGCTTTGGAGAACAGGGACTGAAAGTGTGCTTCATTTTTTTTGAGCGATGCAAAAAACGCCTCATTGTCCGTGGTGTCCAGACTCTCTTGGGGCAGGAACGGATGGGTTTCAATATCTTCCAGTTCCAATGCGTGTCCGCTCTCGCGCGCCAAGATCAATATTTTGCGCATCACGTCCAGCCCGCTCAGGTCTATTTTTGGATCGGGTTCCGTATAGCCCTCTGCCTGTGCCCGTTGTATGACTTCGTTGAAAGTGGTTTGGTCATTAAAGGTATTGAAGACAAAGTTGAGGCTCCCGGAGAGTACGGCCTGTATTTCGTGAACGGTGTCCCCGGAAACGATGAGGTGGCGCAGGGTGTCCAAAATGGGCAGGCCGGCACCCACATTGGTCTCAAAGAGAAAGGGCGCGCCGTATTCCCGGGCCAGCCGCTTCAGCTGGGCGTAATGGTCATACGGTCCGGAGCAGGCGATTTTGTTGCAGGTGACCACAGAAATGCTCTCTTGCAAATAACTGCCATAGGTCCCAGCTATGTCCCCGCTTGCGGTGTTGTCCACAAAGATGCTGTTCCTAAGGTTCAGCCCCTTGGCGCGTTCCATAAAGGCGGTTTGGTCCGCTGCCGGGCCCTTGGCCAAAAAGGTTTCCCAATGTTGCAGGTCTATCCCGGATTCATCGAAGGCCATGGTGCGGGAGTTGCTCAGGCCAATGACCCTGAGGTTCAGCTTCAGGTTTGTTTTAAGGTAACTCCGCTGTTGTGCGATCTGGGCCAAGAACTTGGCGCCCACGTTGCCCACCCCCATGACAAAGAGGTTGAGCTGTTTGGTCTGCTCCTCAAAAAAGGCTTCATGAAGGGCATTGAGCGCCTTTTTTACATCCTTCTCGTCAATGACACAGGAAATGTTCCGTTCCGATGCGCCCTGGGCA
This sequence comes from Maribacter aquimarinus, assembly GCF_047345505.1. Classification (NCBI taxonomy): domain Bacteria; kingdom Pseudomonadati; phylum Bacteroidota; class Flavobacteriia; order Flavobacteriales; family Flavobacteriaceae; genus Maribacter; species Maribacter aquimarinus. Next base: position 79,885 of record NZ_JBLFEO010000015.1, read on the forward strand.
ATGGCCCTGATGTTCACGTTGTTCTTTCCCAAGGTACTGAACATTTTGCCACTGAGGCCTTGATGGCTTTTCATCCGGTCCCCCACAAGGGCCACAATGGCCAATTTGTGCTCTGCCCGTACGCGCTTTATCTTTCCCCGTTCTATCTCAAAGGCGAAATTTTCGTTTACCACGGCCGTAGCCCTTTCCATGTCACGGGCAGGTATGCCAATGCAAATGGAATGTTCGGAAGATGCTTGTGTAATGAGCACTACGCTAATGCCATCTTGGGAAAGGACTTCAAAAAAGCGTTTGGAGATGCCCGGTATGCCCACCATTCCCGGACCTTCCAGCGAAAGCAGTGAGATTTGGCCTATGTGGCTAATGCCCCGTACCGTTTTTCCCTGCTCGTTTCTACCTTGGGTAATGAGGGTTCCCGGGTCCTCCGGGGCAAAGGTGTTCTTGATCACAATGGAGATGCCCTTGGCCAGCACGGGCTGTATGGTGGGCGGATAGAGCACTTTTGCCCCAAAATGGGAAAGCTCCATGGCCTCTTCGTAAGAAATATGGGGTATGGCCTTGGCCTGTTTCACCATTTTGGGATTGGCCGTGTACATACCGCTCACATCCGTCCATATCTCCAATCTTTCTGCCCCCAATGCCGCGGCGTAAATGGCCGCACTGTAGTCCGATCCGCCCCTGCCCAAGGTGGTGGCCTCCCCTTGATGCGACGAAGCAATAAAACCGGGCAGCACCGTTACATGGTGTTTGCTTGCATCAAAATTTGTCTTACAGCGCGCATTGGTGCTTTCAAAATCCACCACGGTCCTGCCGTTCAGTACCTGTGTCTTGATCAGGTCCCGACTATCCTGAAAGTTGGCGTCCAGTTTTTCGGCCTTGAAATATTCACTGATGATGTAGGAGGAAAGGAGTTCGCCGTAGCCCATGATCTTGTCCGAAAGTTTGGGGGTGATCTCACCGATCAGAAAGGCCCCTTCCAATAGGGTCTCCAAAACGTTGAGTTCTTCCTTTACCTTGCTCAGCGCCTTGCTCTGTTGGGTAAGGGGCAGCAATTCCTTTATGGCCCGTAGATGCCGCTGCTCTAGGTGGGCCAGGTGTTCGTGGTAGGTGCTGTCCTGGTCCGCGGCCAGGTCTCCCGCCAAGAGCAGGCTGTCCGTGACGCCGCCAAAAGCGGAGACCACCACCCATATGGGGTCTTGGTAGCGGCCAACAATGTCTTTGATCAGGGTGATGTTTTCAGGGCTGGCCACGGAGGTGCCGCCAAATTTGAGTACTTTCATTTGTGCAATTTATATATGGCAAACGTGCGGGCACGATAATGCTGTTTTGTTTCGTGGGTGTTAGGGTTGCCCTGGGGCAAAAACGCCCTATGACGGGCTGTTGAAGTCGGAAGGAAAAAGAGCGCTACCCCCAGGGGGTGCACCCCCTGGGCAAGGTGCGGTTGCCGGCAAGGGAGAAATCTGGTGCTTGTAAGGACATTTTGTTGGTCTTGGCATTCATACGCGCCCACCAAAAGTAGTACATTTGAAAACCCGAACAAACCTTTGTCCCTATTTTTACGAAATCGTCATTTTTTGATAAAAAAATCACAATGAAACTCTTTTCCGCCCAACAAATATATGCCGCAGACCAACATACCATAGCGCAGCAGAAGATAGACAGTGACATGCTGATGGAGCGTGCCGCCGTACAATTGTTCAATTGGATGCACCTGCGCATGCAGGGCGCGCCCGTTAAGATCCACCTGTTCTGTGGCATAGGCAACAATGGGGGTGATGGCATTGCCCTGGCCAGGCACCTACAGGAACACGGCTACAACATTGGAGTGTATGTGGTGAACTATAGCGATAAGCGCAGTGACGATTTTTTGGTGAACCTGGGCAGGTTAAAGGAAAAGAAGGTATGGCCCACCTATTTGGACTCCCCGGAAAATTTCCCTGAAATAGGGGCCGATGACATTATAGTGGATGCCGTTTTTGGCATTGGCCTTAACAGAACGCCAGATGATTGGGTGCTGCAGCTCTTTGCCCATCTCAAGGCATCCAAGGCCTTTGTGCTTTCGGTGGACATCCCATCGGGGCTGTTCACGGATCGGGCCCCCGAAAACCCGGAGGCGGTGCTGCCCTCCAACTATGTGCTGAGTTTTCAGGCCCCCAAACTGGTGTTCTTCCTGCCAGAGACCGGAAGTTTTATGGAGCAGTGGGAGGTGCTGGACATTGGGTTGGACCAAGCTTTCTTGCAGCAACAGCAAACAGATTTTGAGCTCTTTGGCAAGCAGGAGGTGCTTCCTTTTTATGTGCCCAGGACCAAGTTCTCCCACAAGGGCACCTATGGCCATGCCCTGGTTGTGGGTGGTAGCCATGGAAAAATGGGGGCGGTGCAATTGGCGGGCAGGGCCGCCCTCACCGCCGGCGCCGGGCTGGTAAGCTGTTATGTGCCGGAATGTGGTCTTATACCTTTGCAAAGTGCTTTCCCGGAAGGGATGGTGATCACCAACGGGGAACGCCATCTGGACAACATAGCCCCGGAAGTGGTGCCCCAGGCCGTGGGACTTGGGGTTGGTATGGGCATGGAGTCCAAAACGGCCAAGGCCCTAAAGGCCTATTTGGGCGGGCACAAAGGTGCGTTGGTGCTGGACGCCGATGCCCTCAATATCATCGCAAAGGACAAGGCGCTATTGCAGCTCTTGCCAAAACAAGCGGTGCTCACGCCCCACCCCAAAGAACTGGAACGTCTGGTGGGCCCTTGGAAAGACGATTTTGAAAAGCTGCAAAAAGCGAGAAAATTTTCAGAAAAATACCATTGTGTCCTGGTGGTAAAGGGGGCGCACACCATCATCTTCCATAAAGGCAAGGGCTACATCAATACCACGGGAAATCCCGGGATGGCCACCGCCGGTAGCGGGGATGTGCTCACCGGTATCATTACCGGTATGCTGGCCCAGGGATATCCAACACTGGAGGCCACTTTGTTCGCCGTGTACCTTCACGGTAGGGCAGGGGATTTGGTCTTGGAGAGCACCGGATATCAGGCCCTGTTGGCCAGTGATATCATTTCGGGCTTGGGAAGGGCATTTATGGACCTGTTCCAAGCGCCGGAACCACCGCAGGAACAAGGGGAGGAAGCTTCGTGATTTCTTAAGGGGCCGTGCGTATTCTGCGCTTCACCCATTTTAGGGCATTGTTGTATTCTATAAAAAACTTCATGGGCTTCTTGTAGAACATCTTCTCTATCTTAAAGTTGTGCATATCGATCTCCTTGACGGAGACAATGGCAAAGGCCTTTAGATTGTCCAACTCCTTCAGGTAGCTATAAATGGTGGGGTCAATGGCGTAGGAGTTCTTTCTAAGACTTATGAAACCAAAGTTCTTTTCCCTAAAATGTATTTCGGATATGCCAATGATCTGGTAGGCCTTTTCCAAAGTGAGGGTTACGCCCTCATCAAAGACGGAGACCATATAATCATCATAAACCTGTATCGTTCCCATTTCCAGTTGGTACTCCCTCACTATAATTTTCTTCTTGGTCGGTCCCACGCTCATTGCTGTCATATTAAGTGTCTGGGACGAAAGTAGGGGTAAGGCGTACTTTTTGATAAAAAAATAGATTAACGGCTCAAATATCGTGCATAGTGTAAAACACAGGGACGGGCCGTGTTTTATTTCTTACGTTCCGTGTTTGCAAATCATAAAAAAGGAGTCCGTAACGGGACTCCTTTTTTTTGTCATTGTCGGCCTTGTCCGTACGTTATTCCGTCTCCGGCGATTTGGCCGCTTTTTCTATGGAAATGGTAAGTTTGTCTTCCTTTTTGTCCAGGTCCATAAAGATACGGTCTCCCTCTTCCAGCTTGGAGTTTACGATTTCCTCGGCCAGGGCATCCTCTATGTATTTTTGGATGGCCCTTTTCAAGGGACGCGCACCGTACTGTTTGTCAAACCCTTTATCGGCAATGTAATCCTTGGCCTTTTCGCTAAGTTCCAGGTCGTAGCCTATGTCCTTGATGCGCTTAAAGAGCTTGTCCAGTTCAATGTCTATGATTTGGTGTATGTGCTCGCGCTCCAGGGCGTTGAACACGATCACATCGTCTATCCTGTTCAGGAATTCCGGTGCAAAGGCTTTTTTCAGGGCATTTTCTATCACCCCTTTTTGGTAGCTGTCTTCCTGGGATTTCTTTGCTGCGGTACCAAAGCCCACTCCTTGACCAAAATCCTTGAGCTGTCTGGCCCCGATATTGGAGGTCATGATGATGATGGTGTTCCTGAAGTCTATCTTTCGGCCCAGGCTATCGGTCAAATAGCCATCATCCAGAACCTGCAGCAGCATGTTGAACACGTCCGGGTGGGCTTTTTCCACCTCGTCCAATAGAATCACCGAATAGGGCTTTCTTCTCACCTTTTCGGTCAACTGCCCCCCTTCTTCGTAGCCCACGTAACCAGGGGGCGCGCCCACCAGGCGGGAGATGGCGAATTTTTCCATGTATTCGCTCATGTCTATGCGGATCAGGGCGTCTTCTGAATCAAAGAGCTCTTTGGCCATTACTTTTGCCAGCTGGGTCTTGCCCACACCGGTCTGGCCCAGGAATATAAAGGATCCAATGGGCTTGTTCGGGTCTTTGAGCCCGGCCCGGTTGCGCTGTATGGCCTTGGCCACTTTGGCCACGGCCTCATCTTGCCCAATGACATTGGCCTTGATCAGGTTGGGCAGTTCTGCCAACTTGTTGCTCTCTGTCTGGGCAATGCGGTTCACGGGGATGCCGCTCATCATGGAGACCACATCGGCCACATTGTCCTCGGTAACCGTTTCCTTGTTGAGCTTGCTTTCCTCTTCCCATTGCTGCTGGGCGTTATGGAGCTCTTTTTCAATGTTCTTCTCGTCATCGCGAAGTTTGGCGGCCTCCTCGTATTTTTGGCTTTTCACCACCTTGTTCTTCAACTCGCGCACCTCTTCCAGTTTGTTTTCCAGTTCCAGGATCTGTTTGGGCACGTCCATATTTACAATGTGCACGCGGGATCCCGCCTCGTCAAGGGCGTCTATGGCCTTGTCCGGCAAAAAGCGATCGGTCATGTACCGGTTGGTGAGCTTAACGCAGGCCTCAATGGCTTCGTCCGTATAGCTCACGTTGTGGTGGTCTTCGTATTTTCCCTTAATGTTCTGTAGGATCTCAACCGTCTCTTCCACCGTGGTGGGTTCCACAATGACCTTTTGGAACCTTCGCTCCAGGGCACCGTCCTTTTCTATGTACTGCCTGTACTCGTCCAGGGTGGTGGCACCAATGCATTGGATCTCTCCCCGGGCCAGCGCGGGTTTGAACATGTTGCTGGCGTCCAGGCTGCCGGTGGCGCCGCCTGCCCCAACAATGGTGTGTATTTCGTCTATGAACAAAATAACGTCGTCATTTTTTTCCAGTTCGTTCATCACCGCCTTCATCCGCTCCTCAAACTGGCCACGGTACTTGGTGCCCGCCACCAGGGAGGCCAGGTCCAAGGTCACCACGCGTTTGTTGTAAAGAATGCGGGACACCTTTTTGTTCACAATGCGCAGGGCCAAGCCTTCTGCAATGGCGCTCTTGCCCACGCCGGGTTCCCCAATGAGCAGGGGGTTGTTCTTTTTTCTGCGGCTCAGTATCTGGGAGACGCGCTCAATTTCCTTTTCCCGTCCCACCACGGGATCCAGTTTGTTCTCTTCTGCCATGGCGGTGAGGTCCCGGCCAAAATTGTCCAGCACGGGGGTCTTGGATTTTGCGTTGCCCTTTTTCTGGGCACCGCCCCTGTACTCACCTTCCTTGCCTTCCGGGGCATCTTCAGAGCTTCCTTGGTAAGATTCGGCGCTGGGGGCGTCCACAATATCATCGTCGCTGGTGATCATCAGTTTAAACTGCTCCTTTACCCCGTCATAGTCCACCTTGAGCTTGTGCAGCAGTTTGGTGGTGGGGTCGTTTTCGTTTCTCAGTATGCAGAGCAAGAGATGTGCGGTGTTTATGGAGGCGCTCTGGAAGAGCTTAGCCTCCAGGAAGGTGGTCTTTAGCGCCCTTTCTGCCTGGCGGGTAAGGTGCAGGTTCTTTTTGTCCTTTTGCACCCCGGTGGCATTGGGGTTGGAGGGACTCAGGATCTCCACCTTTCTTCTCAGGTGGTCCAGATCAACGTTCAGGGCGTCCAAGATGCTAATGGCCTTGCCATTGCCATCGCGCAGCAGCCCCAGCATCAAGTGCTCGGTACCTATGAAGTCGTGGCCCAAACGCAATGCCTCTTCCTTGCTGTAAGCAATAACATCTTTTACTCTTGGTGAAAAATTATCATCCATACAATTCAATATCTGCTATAAAATTACTAAATCTCACGGTACAAAGGGCAAATACCGTACCTATAATCGTTAAAGTTAGTTTAAATGGGGCATAATGTGAACTGATCGGGCCTTTTTGAACGTATAAATTAAAGGATGGGCGGCCGTGGGAATCTGTTGATAAAATATGATAGAATTAAAACCCCAAACCTGTGCAAGGGTTCTATTTTGCGTATATTGGCGTACTTTTTATTAATATGAAAACAATACGAATTTAGTATGGCTGATGGAGAAAAGTTAATTCCTATCAATATTGAGGAAGAAATGAAATCTGCCTACATTGATTACTCAATGTCGGTCATTGTGTCACGTGCCCTGCCGGATGTCAGGGACGGACTGAAGCCGGTGCACAGGAGGGTGCTGTACGGCATGCACGAGCTGGGGGTTCGCAGCAACAGTGCGCACAAAAAATCTGCCCGTATCGTTGGAGAGGTGCTTGGAAAGTACCACCCGCACGGAGATACCTCGGTTTATGACACCATGGTGAGGATGGCCCAGGAATGGAGCCTCCGTTATATGCTGGTCGATGGCCAGGGCAACTTTGGCTCGGTCGATGGCGACAGTCCCGCCGCCATGCGATACACCGAAGCCCGGATGCGCAAGATCGCGGATGACATGTTGGCGGACATTGACAAGGACACGGTGGACCACCAACTCAATTTTGACGATTCCCTGGAGGAGCCCACCGTGCTCCCCACCCGGATTCCCAATCTTTTGGTGAACGGTGCCTCGGGCATCGCCGTGGGGATGGCCACCAACATGCCGCCGCACAACCTGTCCGAGGTGGTGGACGGGACAGTGGCCTTCATAGACAATCCCGACATTGATGTTGATGAGCTCATAACCCACATCAAGGCGCCAGATTTCCCCACAGGGGGCATCATCTACGGTTACGACGGGGTAAAGGAAGCTTTCAAGACAGGCCGCGGGCGCGTGGTCATGCGCGCAAAGGCCGTTATAGAAGAGGTCCAGGGAAGGGAATGCATCGTGGTCTCCGAAATTCCCTATCAGGTGAACAAGGCCGATATGATCAAGAAAACGGCAGACCTGGTCAATGAAAAGAAGATAGAGGGCATTGCCAGCCTCAGGGACGAGTCCGATCGCAAGGGCATGCGCATTGTTTACGTTCTAAAGCGGGATGCCGTGCCCAATATTGTGCTGAACACCCTCTACAAATACACGGCGCTCCAATCTTCCTTTAGCGTGAACAACATTGCCCTGGTAGAGGGCAGGCCGCAGCTGCTCAACGTAAAGGAGATGATCCATTATTTTGTGGAGCACCGTCATGAAGTGGTGGTAAGGCGCACCAAATTTGAGTTGAAAAAGGCCGAAGATCGCGCCCATATCCTGGAAGGCCTCATCATAGCATCGGACAACATAGACGAGGTCATTGCCATTATCAGGGCATCCTCCAATGCCGATCAGGCGCGGGAAAACCTTATGGAGCGCTTTAAGCTCACCGAGATACAGGCCAAGGCCATCGTAGAGATGCGCCTGCGGCAGTTAACGGGGCTGGAGCAGGACAAGTTGCGCTCTGAATATGATGAGATCGTGAAGACCATTGCAGACCTAAAGGACATCTTGGCCAAGAAAGAACGCCGGATGGATATCATCAAGGAAGAGCTGCTCGAGGTCAAGGAAAAGTATGGGGACCCCAGGCGATCTGAGATCAACTTTGCCGGGGGCGACCTGAGCATGGAAGATATGATCCCGGACGAACAGGTGGTGATCACCATCTCCAGGGCGGGCTACATCAAAAGAACCCCGCTTACGGAATACAAGACCCAGAACAGGGGAGGTGTGGGCCAAAAGGCCTCATCTACCCGGAACGAGGACTTTTTGGAGCACCTCTTCGTGGGCACCAACCACCAGTACATGCTGTTCTTTACCCAAAAGGGAAAATGTTACTGGATGCGTGTCTTTGAAATTCCCGAAGGAAGCCGAACAAGCAAGGGGCGGGCCATACAGAACCTGATCAACATAGAACAGGGAGACTTGGTCAAGGCCTTTATCTGCACACAGGACCTAAAGGATGAGGAGTATGTGAACAGCCACTACGTTATCATGGCCACCAAAAAAGGGGTGGTCAAGAAAACCTCCCTGGAGCAATATTCAAGGCCAAGGCAAAACGGGATCAACGCCATTACCATTAGGGAGGGCGATGAACTCTTGGAAGCCAAGCTCACCACGGGCACCAGCCAAATCTTCCTGGGGCTAAAAAGTGGCAAGGCCATTCGCTTTGAAGAGAGCAAAACCAGGCCCATGGGCAGGAATGCCAGCGGTGTTCGCGGCATTACCTTGGCCCATGAGGAAGATGAGGTCATAGGAATGGTGTCCGTGCACAACTTTGAGGACGAACTGCTGGTGGTCTCTGAAAATGGGTACGGAAAGCGCTCCAGTATAGAAGACTACCGTATTACCAATAGAGGTGGTAAAGGCGTAAAAACCATCAGCATTACCGAAAAGACCGGAGGTCTTGTGGCCATCAAGAACGTCACGGACTCCGATGACCTCATGATCATAAACAAATCTGGCATTGCCATACGGATGAGCGTGGAAGACCTGAGGGTCATGGGGCGTGCCACCCAAGGCGTAAAGCTCATCAACATAAAAGGAAACGACTCCATTGCCGCCGTGGCAAAAGTGATGAAGGAAGAGGAAAACCTTGAAGACACCGATGTGCTGGACATGGATGTGAACCTGGACGAAGGCCAAGAAAATGGGAGCACAGGAAAGGATGGCACGGCAATTGATACCCAAGATGACGATACCAAAGAATAATTACAAACACTAAATATTAATTGAACAAACGATGAAACGAAGACTTTTAATCATAGCGGGACTTGCCTTCACAATGGTGGGCTTCGCTCAGAAGAACGAGATCAAAGCAGCGGAGAAAGCCCTGAAGGGCGGTGACGCCGCCAGCGCAAAGAACACCTTGGAAGCGGCCTCGGGGCTCATTTCCGGTGCCGATGAAAAGTTGCAGGCACAATACCACTTTACCCTGGGCAAGGCGTACATGGACCTGGCCAAGAAAGGGGATGCCACCGCCTTTGAGCCGGCCGCAAACGCCTTTAAGGAGGTCTTGGCCGTGGAAGAACGCAGTGGCAAGGCCAAGTACAGCAATGAGTCCAGGCAATACATGGGCTCCCTGACCGGAGATTTGGTAAACTCGGCCATTAAGGACAACGGCGAGGAGAAATTCAAGGAAGCGGCAGAGAAGCTCTATCTGGGCTACACCCTATCCCCAATGGACACCACCTATCTTTATTACGCCGCCAGCAGTGCCGTGAACGGTGGGCACTACGAAGATGCGCTAAAGTACTATGAAGAGCTCCAGCAAATTGGTTATGACGGTGGGGGCATTGTTTACAAGGCCACCAATGCCGCCACGGGCGAAGAAGAGGTGATGGACAAGGTACAGCGTGACCTGATGGTAAAATCCGGCACCTACACGGACCCCAAGGACGAGAAGACCCCTTCCAAAAAATCGGAAATTGTAAAGAACATTGCCCTCATCTACACCCAGTTGGGGCAAGATGACAAGGCCATGGAAGCCTATAAGACCGCCAGGGCAGATGACCCCAATGATGTTAACCTAATCCTGAATGAAGCCAACCTCTACTTTAAAGCGGGCGATAAGGAAAAGTTCAAGGAACTGATGGCCGAGGCCATTGCCCTTGCCCCGGACAACCCCGACTTGCACTACAATGTGGGGGTGATCAACATGGAGCAGGGCAACCTGGAAGACGCCCGTTCTGCCTACAAAAAGGCCATTGAGCTCAACCCGGGCTTTACCAATGCCTACCTTAACCTATCCACCACCTACGTGAACGAGGGCAACGGCTTGATCGATGAGCTAAACTCCTTGGGAAATTCCCGGGAAGATATAGCCAAATACGAAAAGCTGAAAGAGGATAAGAACAATTTGTTCATGGAAGGGGCCACCGTTCTGGAGGCCGCGCTCAAAACCAATCCGGACAACCAGAGCATTTTGGCGCAGTTGCAGAACATTTACGGGGCCATGGGAGATAATGAGAACTACATGCGCATAAAGAAGTTGTTGGGAGAGTAAAGCGCCAACATTATTGCATTCAATCCAGAAAGGGTTTTCCGTAAGGGAAGCCCTTTTTTTGTGCAGTGCCCACAACTGGTTGTGCCACCAGTGGCAAAGCCCCACCGTACGTAGAGGTCTTTGGTGCTTGGCCTATATCGGCGCAATGGGCATTACCTTGGGGTGCAAGGGTGCCATCGTTCAGTTGCCCCTTGGAACCAAAAGGCCCCGTGCTAATTTTTCCGAAAACTTGGTCAGGGAATGATTTTTTTAATGACACGCAATTGATGGGTGTACCGGCGGTCTTCATTGTTGAAAATTCCCGTATGGTCCAGACGGTCCACCCGGACCTTGCCGTGAACGTGAACAATGTAATTGTTCTCCATGATCAGGCCCACGTGATCTATGTTTCCCTGTGCATCATCAAAAAATGCCAGATCGCCGGGCGCGCTTTCCTCCACAAAGCTCAGGGCCGTGCCTTGGGCGGCCTGTTGCGCCACGCTGCGCTGCAGGTAATGGCCGTTTATGCGATATACCATCTGCGCCAGGCCTGCGGCATCCAGCCCAAAGGGCGTCTTGCCGCCCATCAGTTCCGGCGCGTTGAGGTAGAGCAGGGCGGTACTGACCAAAGCGTTGCGGTCCTGTTTTCCACCGCTCAGGCTGCCCTCGTGCTGCACGGAGAGCACTGCCGCCCCATCCATACAGGAACCCAAGAGAATGGGAGTGAGCCCTCCTTTTTTCCCGCTCACATAAGAGATCAGGTCTGCCGTATATTTTTTCTCCCCGATATGTTCCAGGAACTCATAAGTCTCTTTGTCAATTTGGTGGTATTGGAGTTTGGGAATCCACCCTTCGTCCCCGTCATAGCTGTTTCTGATCCTGGACCAGTGCTTTCTGTTTTCAAGAACCTTAAAAAACTCACCGAACAACAGTTGGTTGGTCATTGGGGATTCTTTGTTCGCCTCTTGGCGAACGGGAACGAGGTTCAGGGAGCAGATGCCGTATTCCATTCTTCAAGTTTGAAAATGGCTAGAGACGCTCCAACACAAGGGCAGAGGCACCGCCGCCTCCATTGCAGATGGCCGCTGCACCGATCTTTGCCCCGCGTTGTTCCAGAATGTGCAACAGGGTCACCACGATACGGGCTCCGGAGCATCCCAAGGGATGGCCCAGGGAAACCGCCCCACCGTTCACGTTTACATTCTTGTCCGTGAGGCCCAGGAGTTTCATATTTGCCAATCCCACCACGGAAAAGGCCTCGTTCAATTCAAGGAAATCGACCTCGGAAAGTGCCACGCCCGCTTTGGCCAAGGCCTTGGGAAGCGCTTTCGCCGGGGCCGTGGTAAACCATTTTGGTTCGTGGGCAGCATCTGCATATCCCCTGATACGGGCCAAGGGCTTTAGGTGGAGCGCCTCGGCCTTTTCCCGGCTCATCAAGATCAGGGCAGCGGCCCCATCGTTAATGGTAGAGGCATTGGCCGCGGTCACGGTGCCTTCCTTGGTAAAGGCCGGCCGTAACTTGGGCACTTTTTCAAAATTAACGTTGGTATATTCCTCATCTTCCGTTACCAGGATATCCTCACCACGTCTCTGGGGCACGGGTACGGGCACCACCTCTTCCTTAAAATGGCCCTGGGACCAGGCGGCTGCCGATCGCTTGTAGGATGTAATGGCATAGGCATCTTGGGAGGCACGGTCAAAACCGTGCTCCACGGCACAGGCATCTGCACTCACGCCCATGGCATTTTGGTCATAGGCATCGACCAGGCCATCTTTTTGCATCCCGTCGGTGAGGGTGCCGGGCCCAAACTTGGTGCCTGTGCGCATTGGTACGTAGTGGGGTATGAGGCTCATGTTCTCCATGCCACCGGCCACAATGACCTCTGCATCGCCCAGGGCAATGGCCTGGGCCGCCTGCATGATGGTTTTCATTCCACTGGCACAGACCTTGTTTACCGTGGTGCAGGGCACCGTGTCCGGTATGCCCGCATACAGGGCCGCCTGTCTGGCGGGCGCTTGGCCCGTGCCGGCCTGTACTACGTTGCCCATGAGCACCTCATCCACCGCCGTGGGCGAGAGGCCTATTTTTTCAAGGGCTCCGGAAATGGCCACAGCGCCCAGCTTGGGCGCGGGTACGGTGCTCAAGGCGCCCAAAAAACTTCCTATGGGCGTTCGCACGGCGGAAACAATGACAACCTCTCTCATAAAAATGGTTTTTGCTAAAAGCGAAATTACTAAATTTCACGGCAAACCGGGGCTATTGTTTTCAATTCAGTAGCAGTACCAATGTATTTTTCTACTTTTGGGGCATACATCTCAAAAAAGAACCTTTTGGACCAACTTTACAAAAAACAGGCGCTCATCTATAAGTACGTTCTGTACGTGGCCGCTGTTTTTTTGATCGTGTTCTTTTTTCCCAGAGGTGGCAAGTTCAAGTACGAGTACCAAAAGGGCGTGCCCTGGCAATATGAGGATTTGCGCGCCCCGTTCGACTTTCCCATAAAAAAGGCACCGGAACAACTAAATGCCGAAAGGCGCGCCATTGCAGCGGGGCAGGAACTATATTTCAACTATGACAGTGCCGTGGTAAAAAAGGCCTTCTCGCGCCTCAATGAACTACTGGATGCACCCTTTACAGAAGGGGCGACCCCAGTGGCGCCCTCACAAACGGAACGGGCAAAAGCACTGGCCCGGGAAGTGCTGGACCAATGGTATGCCACCGGGGTGGTAAAGGACACGGCCGCGCTGCGGGGCAGGGCCTACGTGTACCTCATAAGGGAGGGCATTGCCAAGCGGACAAGGGCCAATGCGTTCCAAACTTTGGGAAATTTGGAGCCTTATCTCCAAACGAAATTGCAAGCCGAGGGGCTGTTGGGCGCCAAAGATGAGTTAGAGGTCCTGTTGTCCGATGTTGTGGAGCCCAATGTTTTTTTCAACGAAACATTGACCGATAAGGTGAAGGCGGAGGCACTTTCCCAATTATCGCTCACCAGGGGAAGCGTAACCGAGGGCACCCTGATCATAGCCAAGGGCGAAGTGGTGCAAGACAGCCACCTGAGGTTGCTGGAGTCCCTGCGCACGGAATACCAAATGGAGGAGCGAGGCCCCACCGACAAGTATTTTGTCCTGGGAGGTTACACGGTGCTGGTGGCGCTGGTCTTGATGATGTTGCTGCTTTTCTTAAAGAAATACCGACCACAGGTGTTCACCAACAATACCAAGGTCACCTTTATCTTCTTCAACATCGTTTTTTTGGTCTTGGTCACGGCCACCGTGGTAAATTATGATGACAGTCTGGTCTTTGTGGTGCCCCTCTGTGTGCTGCCCCTGGTGCTCAAAACTTTTTTTGATGCGCGTTTGGGGCTCTTTGTGCACGTGCTCACGGTGCTCATCCTGGGCTTTGTGGTGCCCAATAGCTTTGAGTACCTTTTTTTGCAGATCATTGCCGGCATCGTTACCATTCTCACCGTTTCCGAACTGCACAAAAGAACCAACCTCTTTGTTTCCGTGGGCCAGATCACCCTGATCTATATCGTGGCGTATTTGGCCTTTCACAGCATCCACGAAGGAAATCTCAACAACATTGCTTGGTTTACCCTGGGGCTGTTTTTGCTCAATGGGATGATCACTTTGTTTGTACAGCCCTTGATCTACGTGTACGAAAAAGTGTTTGGGCTTGTATCGGATGTATCGTTATTGGAGCTATCGGACACCAACAGTGCCCTGCTCAAAGCCTTGAGCAACAAGGCGCCCGGGACGTTTCACCACTCCCTGCAAGTGGCCAATCTCGCGGAGGCCGCTGCCAACAAGGTGGGGGCAAATGCCATGTTGGTCCGGGTGGGGGCGCTCTACCATGACATTGGCAAAATGGAGAACCCCACGTACTTCACCGAAAACCAGATCACCAATGTAAACCCACATCATGAGCTCGGTGCCCAGGAAAGCGCACAGATCATCATAGACCATGTGATCAAGGGCATAGAGTTGGCCAGAAAGAACAACATCCCCGATCGGGTGGTGGATTTTATCCGCAGTCACCACGGTACCACCCTGGTGTATTACTTTTTCAAAAAGCAGCAAGAGCTGGATCCAGGGGTTGCGGAGGACAATTTTAGGTACCCAGGGCCACTGCCATTCTCCAAGGAGACCGCCATTTTGATGATGGCAGATTCCGTGGAAGCGGCCTCAAAGAGCCTCAAGAACCCCACTTATCTCATGATTGATGCCTTTGTGGACAAGATCATAGCCGGACAGATGAAAGCCGGCCAGTTTGTAAACGCCAACATCACCTTCAAGGAAATAGAGGTCATCAAGAAAATTTTCAAGCAGAAGCTCACCAATATCTACCATTTGCGGGTGGAGTATCCGGAGTGATGGCCATCCTCTGGAGCTGCCGAAAAAAAAGAGTGAAATAGTTGCGTGCCATTACGGTAAAAAGTACATTTGCAAGCGCAAAATGAGCGCAGGTTCCCCAGGGGAATTTGGGAGAGGTGCCGGAGTGGTAACGGAGCAGATTGCTAATCTGTCGACGCGCAAGTGTCGCCCGGGTTCGAGTCCCGGTCTCTCCGCAAAACAGTTCTTTTTTTATAAAGAAAGATAACCCATATCGGGGTGTAGCGTAGCCCGGTTATCGCGCCTGCTTTGGGAGCAGGAGGTCGCAGGTTCGAATCCTGCCACCCCGACTAAAGAGGTGTTTTTAAACATCTTTTTTTAACTAATCAAATGTAAACCAAGGGATTATATTTTCCTTGGTTTCATTTGAATGGTTTTAACATCAAATGAAAGGTTACCTATTCGGTTACCTACATTGGAAACTCTTTTCTTAGATAGTAGTCATATAGCGTTTGACTTTCGCTTCGATTTGGCTTTCACCACAAATCGATTATTCATTAAAAGCGAACGTCTATGAACACTTCACGAACATTCAGAATTCATTTTTGGCTCAATCTCTCAAAGAAAAAAGGGGATAAGGCCCCAATCTATGCCCGTATTACGGTTGACGGTAAGCGCTCAGAAATCAGTTTACAACGACAGACCTCGGTAAGCTCTTGGAAAACAAGGTCCAAGAGATGCAAATCAAGGACACCGGAGGGCAGGACCCTGAACATATATTTGGACCAAGTTTATGCCAAGTTATTGGATTGCCATAAACAACTTATGGCAGATGGTAATCTGATCAATTCAAAATCGATCAAGGCAAGATTCTTGGGACGGGATGAGCACCATAAATCGCTATTGGAGTTGGTTGCCTATCACAATGGGAATATGCTGGGTGTCCTTAAGCCGGGAACGTTAAAGAATTACTTCACCACCGAGAAGTACCTCAAGCGATTTCTGATCGAAAAGAAGAAAACCGGCGACATCTTTCTAAAGCGGATTTCCTTTAGCTTTATCATAGATTTTGAGCAGTATTTAAGAAACGGGCCTGCATTGCAAAACTCCAACCCGTTGACAAATAACGGGGTAATGAAACATTTGGAACGTCTTCGCAAAATGATGAACCTAGCCTTAGATTTGGAATGGTTGGACAAAAATCCCTTTGAACGGTACAAGCTGAAATTCCATAAATTCAAAAAAGAGTACCTCTCCCAAGATGAACTCAGATTGTTCAGTGCCCACGAACTGGCAGAGAGGCGATTGCAAGTGGTGAGGGACGTGTTTGTTTTTGCCTGTTATACCGGTTTGTCCTATTCGGATGTCAGGGTACTGAAAAGGGAACATATTGTTCGTGGGCTGGATGGGGACTTTTGGATCTTTACGCAACGTGAAAAAAACGACCAACCTGTCAAAGTTCCCCTGCTTAAAAATGCACTGATGATTTTGAAAAAATATAGGGACTACCCTGAAAGCAATGATGGAAAGTTACTACCTGTCCATTCCAACCAAAAGTTAAATTCTTATTTGAAAGAAATAGCAATACATACTAAAATCGGTAAAAAGTTAACGTTCCATTCAGCCAGACATACATTCGCCACCACGGTGACCTTGTCCAATGGTGTGCCCATTGAAACGGTCTCCAAAATGTTGGGACATACCAAGCTCTCCACGACACAGGTCTATGCCCGGGTTCTTGAGCAAAAAATCAGCTCGGATATGAAAAATTTAAGGATGCGGTTAAGCCATATTGAAACGAAATCATTAAAAAAAGAGTTTTAGCTTCAAATAGAAATGGTTGTTACTTCATCTTTGAGAGACTGAATATAGGGAGGCAATCGTCTATCTGACAGCGATTGAATGTAACGCTTTGAATTAATGGGAAGGGATGCTTTGCCATTATTCAGGATAACTTTTGGGGATTCGTGTTTGTTTTTGACGTTTGTTGAAGAATGGGGGTTTTTTGGGTCAATGGTTTTTAAACATAGGGCATATCTCATTGGAGAAGCCTTAAAGCTGATTGGCTCGTTGCACCTCAATTCAATTTCAAACAAAGATGGTCAGGAGCTGTATTCTATCAATCGTTAATTGGGATGGCATTTAATCCGAAATGATCAGTGGTACTAATTTGTTGAAAAACCGGTGGTTATTCCAAAACTAAAGTTTAAGACCGCAATACTTTTGCCTAAGACATTCGGTGATGCCTTCTGGTATCGTTCAGGGGAAGTTCAACTGCTTTGGTGGTGTCACTTGGTTTAATTCCCGCTCCCACAGCCCAATTAACCCCCGTTGGCGAAACCGGGATAACAGTTCATGCCGCCGTCCACATAAATGGTGGTGCCGTTGATGTATTCTGCCTGGTCGGAGGCCAACCAACTGGCCACTTGGCCAATATCTTCCGGTATGCCAATGCGTTTGTAGGGAATGAGCTTCAACATTTGTTCCCTGCCCTCCTCGTTGCTCCAAACATCTTTGTTGATCTCCGTTTTTACTGCACCTGGGGCAATACTGTTGCATCGTATTTTTTCCGGGCCGTATTCCTGGCAGATGCTTTCCATCAGCATGAGCAATCCGCCCTTGCTGGCAGCATAGTTGGCGTGTCCTGCCCAGGGAATGATTTCATGCACCGAGCTCATATGGATTATTTTTCCCAGGGATTTTGAAACGTCCTCGCGCATACCGCGCCGTTTAAATTCCAAGATGGCCGCCTTGGCGCAGAGGAACTGGCCGGTAAGGTTCACTCGTAGTACCTGTTCCCAGTCTTCCAAGGGCATTTTGTGCAACGGATGGTCCAACTGCATGCCGGCATTGGCCACACAAATGTCCACCGTGCCAAAATGGGAAATGGTTTGTTTAAAAATGGTGTTTACATCGTTTTCTTGGCCCACATCGCCCTGAACCACAATGGCGGTGCCGGCATCACTGTCGGTATTTATCTCGTGAGCAGCTTCCTCGGCCGCCTCTTGGGAGCTTCGGTAATTTAGGGTCACATTGGCCCCGGCCTTGGCCAATGTCTTGGCCACCGCCTTCCCAATCCCCGCGCTGGAACCAGTGACAATGGCAGTTTGTCCATATAGTGGTGTTTTGTAATGCGTCATCCGTGATATCCTTTAGGGTTAATTCCTAAAATACGGAGGTTGGTCATGGCATGCTGCCGCCATCCCTTAAATTACGTGCCCAATTGAAGTATGGTGAAACGGTTGTGAACAGCCTGCTGGTGCATCCAAGCCATAGGTTATCAGCCTGGGCAGAAGAGGTATTTGCACTAAAAATAAAATGGAATGGGGATGTGAAAAGCCCGTTTATTATGGAATTTGGGCATCAACTTAAAAAATGAACGATATGATCAAGGAAGGAAGCAAGGTAACATGGAAATGGGGCAACGGAACCGCCACCGGCCAGGTCAAGGAGACCTATGTCAAAGAGGTCACCAAGACCATTAAAGGAAGCGAAGTGACGCGCAAGGGCGAAGAGGGAAACAAAGCACTCTTTATTGTCCAAGAAGATGGCGACCACGTTTTAAAAAGTGAAAGCGAGGTGAGCCGTATGGACGATTAATGCCGCACATTGCCTGTCTTTAAAAGGAGATAAAGCCACAATGAAATGGATGTCATTGCCCCACTTGTCGTAATGTGCAATATCTTGGTATGCCTACCGAGCGTGGCTTCGTACACCAGAATGGACATTTGGTGGATCCGGGGTTTTGATTTTCCCAGAATACAGATATCGGTTTTGATCGCCATAAATTTGGTGCTGGCGCTCTTGGTCTATCCTTTTGATGCTGCCCATCACTTTATTCTTTTTGGGGCCATGCTCTTTGCATTGGGGTATCAGGTACATCTCATTTATCCCTATACCCCGTTGAGCAAGAAACAGGTGGTGCAGTACACTGGTAATTCTGGCGGAGATATGCTCTCCATCCTCATAAGCAATGTGCTCACGCCCAACGATCAGTACCAAAAGCTACTTGCCATTATCAGGGACAAGTGTCCCGATGTAGTGCTCACTTTGGAGTCAGACAAGAAGTGGGAGCGAGCCTTGGCGCCTTTGGAACGGGATTATGGACATACCGTGAAGATTCCGCAAGACAATCTCTACGGGATGCACCTTTATTCCAAATTACCATTAAAGGATGTGTCCGTCCGGTTTTTGGTGGTAGATGACATTCCCTCCATCCACGCTAAGATGGAGCTGCCCAACGGCAAGGTAGCCACCATACACTGTGTGCATCCCCGGCCTCCCAGCCCCTCGGAGAGCAAGACGTCCACCAATCGCGATGCCGAACTGCTGTTGGTGGGAAAACAAATTCCTGACGATCCCAAACTGACCTTGGTGTTTGGCGATCTGAACGATGTTGCCTGGTCCCGTACCACCAAGCTGTTTCAAAAAATAAGTAAGCTGATGGATCCGCGTCGTGGGCGTGGTTTTTTCAATACCTACCATGCCAATCATAAATTGATGCGCTGGCCCTTGGACCACGTCTTTCACAGTAACGATTTTGCCTTGGTGTCCATGAGCCGGGAACCTTATATGGGATCCGACCATTTTCCCATTTACATTAAGTTGAACTACACCCCAAGGGTGCAATGGCAACAAGAGGTGCTGCAGGCCAATGCGGAGGAGAAGGAGTGGGCGCAAAAAAAAATTAGAAAGACCGATGCCGCCGGAACGACCATAAAATCCTGATCATCTCGGCATTTTGGTGCGTCCTCAAACCAAGGTTTTCCTTACGATACTCTGGTTTTTTAGGTGGATGTTGGATGCGCCAAAATACATCTGCCTAAGATTTTTAGCATGGGTATGATGGTTGCCAATTGGGGTGTGGCCAATAGCCCACACACAAGCATACACTGATAAACGGGTGATGCCTTTGCCCATCGGGGTCATCCACCAAGACTCAGTTGATTGGATGTGGATATTTTATACCCCTTCTCTCATAGAAATTGGCCAAAAATGCCAGGTGGAGCGCCTGGAAATGTTGCGACGGTTTTTGGCCCTAAGGCCAAAATGAAACCGGCCAAATACCACTAGGGCTTGCCCGCCCGTGACGAAAAAGAAGCTTCGGTTGGGCTTTGGGTATGGTTGGCTTAAAGCAGTGTTTATAGGAAGAAACAAAAAATGCCGGCACTTTGTGCCGGCATTTTTGGGTGTACAAATACCTACAGTCATCATACCCTAGGCAAGGTCCTCCATGGACTTCACCTTGTTCAGGTCCGTTTGTATTTTATTGCGCTGTTCTCGAATGATGCTGCCAATGGCCGCGGGCAAGTTGGTATCTTCCAATACTTCGTCATATTCCTCAACGGCCGCCTTATCGCCCCTTATGGCCTCTTCGAGCATGGATTCATCATCATCGCCGGAAAAGAAGGCTTTTACGTCCATCCAGGCCCTGTGGATGCTGCCGGTAAAGCTACTGTCGTCATCCACATCATCGTAATTGGCCACCATGGCACTTTTCAGTTCCCGGTTAAATTCGCTCCGCTCCCGTCCCTTGCGCTCAAAAAAAGCCCTCAAGCTGGGACTTTCCGCATTTTCGGCCGCTTTTCCGTATCCCTTTTCAGCGTCCCGGTTCTTTTCCAGAATTTCTTCCAACTGGTCTACCAAGGTTTCATATTTTGTTTCCATATCGTTATTATGTTTTATTGATTAAACTTGGTACAATGATACGCTGCCGCCCCCGGTCCGGCATGCTGCAAAGCAACAATTCCTAACGCTAAACCTCTGCTGGTTCTCCGTCCCTGTGTTCAAGGCTCGATCAATTTGTTTGAAAAGTGGCAAGGCCGTTTCAATTGGGTTTCATAAATTCTCTTTTGAGCTAAGGGCATCCCGCCGTTACACGTACTTTCCGTGAAAAAAAAGGCGAGATGACAAACAATCATATGGCCCCAACGGTACAAGAGGTAGATGATTCCGCGATGGGCATTACCCGCCAAAAATACGGCAAGGGCTATGCCTACTATGCTGAGGACGGTACCAAGATCACCGACAAGGCCACGCTGAAACGGTTGCGAAAGCTGGTGGTTCCGCCGATGTGGAGCGATGTCCTCATCTGCAAATTCCCGGACGGGCACATCCAGGCGGTGGGCAGGGATGCCAAGGGCCGCAAACAGTACATTTACCATCCTGTTTACGAAAAGCAAAGACAACAGCAAAAATTTAAAAAACTGTTGGCCTTTGTCGGTTTTCTCCCCCAGTTGCGACAACGGGCCCATGCGCATTTAAACCGTTCCGGTTGGCCCAAGCGCAAGGTCTTGGCCCTTATTTTGCTGCTGCTGGACGAGTACGGCGTTCGCATTGGCAATAGGGAATACCGCCGCCGAAACGGCAGCTACGGCCTAACCACCCTGCGCAGGAAGCATCTGGACGTATTGGACCATGAGCTACGCTTCACCTTTACCGGCAAGAGCCATAAACCACAGGAGGTGCACATAGACAACGAAGAATTGGTGCCCTTCATAAAAAAGGCGGCCGACCTCCCCGGCTATGAAATATTTAGGTACCGCAATGAAAAAGGGCAGTGGGAATCGGTGGACAGTGAGGAGGTGAACGCCTACATCTTGGAGGTGACCGGGGCAGGATTTTCAAGCAAATATTTTAGGACCTGGGCCGCCAATAAGCTGGCTGTGGAGGTGTATCCGCTGGCCTTGGAAGACCAAAGAAATGGTTCCAGAAAGAAATTCAGCAATATTGTCCTCAAGATGGTGGCCTCTGAATTGGGCAATACGCCCACCGTGTGCAAGGAGTACTATGTGCACCCCCATCTATTCAGGGCCATAGATGGGCAGTCCGTATCCCAGCCCAATCCCTTCCAAGACGCGGCAGAACCCTTTGGGCTGGACGCCAACGAGCGGTTGGCCCAAGAACACATAAGAGAGGGCTACGGGCAAGCGCAATGGGCAGTGTAACACTGGTTTTTAGCTGGCCCACCCATCTACCGCTTGTGACCATTCTCCGGCAGCCGGACAATCGGA
Source organism: Maribacter aquimarinus (assembly GCF_047345505.1). Lineage (NCBI taxonomy): Bacteria > Pseudomonadati > Bacteroidota > Flavobacteriia > Flavobacteriales > Flavobacteriaceae > Maribacter > Maribacter aquimarinus. The sequence goes on from NZ_JBLFEO010000015.1 coordinate 101,623, forward strand.
GCAGCATTTTACGGGAATGCGGCAAGCCAATTTAAAGGACTGGTCTATTTTGGGAGTGAGCATCGGACCTGGGGCAACCTTGGGAGGTTTCGCTTTCTGCATCGACCATCAAAAAAAATAGCGATCAATGGAAAAAGAAAACTATGCCCCCATAGGCGACTACGGGATTGTGGGGAATTGCCAGACCGTGGCACTGGTGCACCGCTTGGGTTCGGTAGATTTTATGTGTTTCCCAAATTTTGATTCACCCACCGTTTTTGCCGCCCTCTTGGATAAGGACAAGGGGGGCAGCTTTCATACCCGGCCACAGATGGAACCCACTAAAACCACCCAACAGTACCTCTTGGACACCAATGTGCTGCTTACCCGCTACTTCTCGGACGCCCAGACGGTAGATATCATTGATTTTATGCCCATAAGCGATGAAAAATTGGAAAAAAACCAATTCATGCGCTTGATAAGAGCGGTTCGGGGCAACGGCTCTTTCCAATTGCACCTGAACCCCAGGCCGGATTATGGACAGACCAAGGCCCAGCTCCAAAAAGTGGACACACAATTCCTTCGATGCCCCCTGGGCGATGAGGGCACCCTGGACCTGTGCGCCAGCGTACCGCTGTTTTCGGAAGGGGATGCTTTGAAAACGTCCTTTGAGCTCAAGGAGGGGGAGCGGGCGGTATTTGTTCTCGGCGATGCGCCACAAGAGGTCAAAAATTTGGAAGACTTCGCAGAGGCAAGGTTACGGGAAACCCTGGCCTATTGGCGTAAATGGCTGTCGCAATGCCAATATGAGGGCGATTTCTCCGATGCCGTAAAACGTTCCGCCCTGACCCTAAAACTGCTTACCAGCGGCCAGTATGGAAGCACGGTGGCGGCCGCCACCTTTTCCCTGCCGGAGCAGCTCGGCGGAGACCGCAACTACGACTACCGCTTCACCTGGATACGGGATGCCGCCTTTACCATGTACGCCTTTATGCGCATGGGCCTTTTTTCCGAGGCCAAGGATTTCATGGCGTGGATCTTGGCCTGCATCAAGGACGATATCAACGGAGGGGTAAAACTGCAGATCATGTACCGCCTGGACGGCACCAAGGACCTGGAGGAGCGCGAGCTCAATTTGGAGGGATACAGGGGCTCCCGACCCGTGCGCATTGGCAATGCCGCCACCCAGCAGATCCAATTGGACATCTTTGGCGAGCTGTTGGACACCATTTATATCTATGACAAATACGGGGAACCCATAACCTATTCCTTTTGGCAGCACATAGAGCAGTTGCTGGAGTTTGTGTGCAAGAATTGGAACACTGCCGATCACGGCATTTGGGAGGTGCGGGAAACCAAGCGCCATTACCTCTATACCCGGGTCATGTGCTGGGTGGCCCTGGAGCGCGCCATTACCTTGGTGCGCAAGCGTGCCTTTCCCACCGACCTGGAGCGCTGGATAAAAAACCGAAATCTCATCCACCAGGACATCTACGATCATTTTTGGAACGGGGAGCTGCAGTCCTTTGTACATTTTAAGGGCGCCAACACGGTAGATTCCTCCCTGCTCATCATGCCGCTGGTGCATTTCATAAGCCCGTATGACGATAAGTGGAAAAAGACCTTGAAGGCCATAGAGCAGCAATTGGTGCAAGATGTGCTGGTGTACCGCAATATGGAAGACAGCGCTCCCCTGCGATCAGAAAAGAAAGAGGGCAGCTTCTTGGTGGGCGCTTTCTGGTACGTGGAATGCCTGGCGCGCGGCGGCGAGCTGGAAAAGGCCACCCACTATTTTCAGAAACTGCTGGGGCACGGCAACCATTTGGGGCTCTTTGCCGAGGAGATGGACCCCGCCGGCCGGCAGCTGGGCAACTTTCCGCAGGCCTTTACCCACTTGGGCCTCATCAGTGCCGCCTTTAACCTGCACCGGCAAAAGCACAAGGCCAACTATATTATAGACCAGCCCTTTTCACCATTCTAGGGCAGTGCCAAGAGGTTTCGCATCCGTTTCTTTCGCAAATGGGTCAAGGGGAACACAGCCCATTTTTTAACTTCTTGCTATAGGGTTGCAAAGACAATAAAATCCATTTTTTAGATGCCTTTCCTAAGTTCAACCCCAGAATGGGAACATTAAAAGAACAACATATTGTGAACAAGAGCAGAGAAAAAGATCAGCAGACCCAGGAACAAGCCAATAAAAAGCCCGCCCAGGGCTATGATGCCAACATAAAACAGGCCGATGTGGATGCCCTGGGCAAAAAAGGATTGGCCATGGACACCGGGGACGATACCTTGTTGCAGTCCCGAAAACAGCGGTTGGACTTTACCGGAAAAGACCTGGACGTGCCCACGGGAACAGCCCATAATGCCACAACCCAGCCCACCGATGAGGAAAACACCCTCTACGGGCAAGGGGGCGATCGCAAACAAAACCTGGAAGCCCCCCAAGGTGCCAATGCCAACAAGCGCAACGGCGACAGCAAATGAACAAGGCAACCTCTAAAAAAACAAAAAGATGCCAAACAGCAGTATAAAGAACGAAGCACAGTATGAAGCCCTGCGGGACAAGGGATACAGCAAAGAAAAAGCGGCCCGCATTGCCAACACCCCAGACGCCGGGAAAAAGGGCGGCGAGGCCAAGCCCTATGAAGAATGGACCAAGGATGAACTTTACAATCAGGCCCAGAATGTGGGCATTTCTGGTCGATCCAAAATGGACAAGTCCCAATTGATAGATGCTTTGCGCAACCATTGACCCCTAAGGCAAAGCGCTATGACCGCTTTAGAAAAGAACCCTTAAACCTCCCCAGGGCATGCACTTTGGGGAGGTTTGGTCTTTACCCTAGTGACGTGGGCAAAATTGGCGTTCCGCGGCCCTAGGAGGGGTAATACCCGTCCGGACGCCCATAAGATTTTAAGACAAAGGTTGGGGGAGGGCGTTCCCTGCGGGCCGGGCTATACGTTGCAAGTCCTCGCTGGCCCCCGATCCCGATCGGGGGCGCTATGGGCTTTTTGCTCCTATCCCTAACGCGGGCCTATTAACTGGTAAAAGGCTTATGATCCTTGTTAGAACAAACTTTAGGGCCAACTATCTGTCTTTGCGAGGAAACGGAAAAGGAGCCCATTACCCATAGTTCCAGGAAGCTTCCCCACCTTATATCCTATCCCTGCTTCACTGATGTAAACCATGAACCATCTGGTGGCGGGTGGCGAACTGCCATTCCATAAGAGGTCTGGAAAACCACCCTGCCAAGGGCACATCCAGGTTGTTTCGCAATGCCCGTGAAACAACACTCACCCTCCGTTTGTCCATTGGGTATTTTGGATATGGGCATCAGCGCATCCCCGTCAAAATTTGATGTGGGAAATAAATAGGTCGGTGATAGACCAGCGGTTTATAAATTACTTCCTAATGGCGATCCGAGAAACATAAAGTGTATGGACCATATAAGGCACCTATTTTTAAAACACAGAGGCGACCGGTGTAACCAAGACTGTAGAACGGGCCCGAACAAATCAGGAGGTTGGTCCCAAAATCCTGCCCTGAAGTTTAGTGCACCAGGGACAGGCTTTTAGGTTGGGCCTGAGGCAGCCACTGTTGCCTTCAAGGCACGTGTACAACAAAAGCACCGAAAATTACATCCATAGGGCCGTACTCTATCTCCTTAGTAAAAATAATCTCCTATCTTAGTGATATACGAAAAAGATATATAGATTATATGATCTATATCCTACCGTTACCTGCAAGCTAAAAAAGCCACCGCACGCTCAAGCACATTTCATTTTGCTCGTACCTCACAAAACAAAAAGAGCTTTCACTTCCCCACCGCCACCCAAAAAAATCAGTAATAATTGAATGAATGCAAAAATATTTTCTATATTTGACAAATATTGTCTAAACAAAATATAGATAGATGTTATTTGGCAACAAACTAAGAGAGCTTAGAGAACAAAATGGACTTGTTCTTAGAAAAGTGGCAGCGGTTCTTGACATTGATACCGCTACACTATCAAAAATCGAACTAGGCGACAGACAAGCTAAAAGAGAATATTTACCTATACTCTCAGAACTTTATGGAATAAATCTCAAAGAGCTAGAAAAGCTATGGTTAACAGATAAAGTTTATGACATTATCGAAGAAGAAGAGCAAGGTTTGAATGTTTTAAAAGAAGCGGCCATCTTTTATAAAAAATCACAAAAAGTGCATCAATGAGATTTATTGGAAATAAAGAATTAATTACTACTGCAATTATTGACCTTTTGGAAGAAAAGGGACTTGTTTGCATACAACGAAATTTATTCAATCAAGATAAAAAGGTCGAAAATAATTTAACTTTTTTTGATGCCTTCTGTGGAACAGGTGCAGTTGCAGACTCAGTAAAAAGTAAATTCAATTTAGTTGTAAACGACATGATTAAATGGTCTGTTATTTACACAAACGGCAGATTAGTATCGCCAGATTGTACTTTTGAAAAACTAGGATTCGACCCATTCGAGTTTTTTAACAGCAACTCCGAAACAAGGCAATACTTTTTCTATAAAAACTATTCTCCAGGTGGCTCTGAACGTATGTACTTCTCACCCGAAAATGCAGGAAGAATTGACTATTTCAGGGAAACAATAGAACAATGGAAGAATCAAGAATTAATCAATAATTCTGAATATTGTTTTTTACTCGCTAGTCTTATAGAATCTATTTCATTTGTTTCAAATACAGCAGGAGTTTATGGAGCTTTCTTAAAGCATTGGGACCCAAGAGCGAAAAAACAAATCATATTTCAAAGAGTAGAATCAAATAATTCTAAACATTTAGGTATAACCACTCTAAATGGTAAAATTGAAGATTTAATTGAAAATGTTGAATGTGATATATTGTATTTAGACCCACCATATACTCAAAACCAATATGGTACTCAATATCATATTTTACAAACATTGGTGTTGGATGATTCTCCATCAATTAGTCCAATAACAGGTTCAAGACCGACAACACCAATGCGCTCAGATTGGTCTAAGGATTATAAATCACACATACTATTTGACAAAATAATTGCTAAAACAAAAGCTAAACATATCATATTTAGCTATAGTGTTGATGGATTTTTATCTAAGAGTTTCATTGAAGCTAGTTTGAAAAGATATGGTAAAGTTGAAACATATAAGTGCAAGAAAATTTCATATAGCAAATACACGAATTTTAAATCAAGGAGAGGTAAAGAGCATTTTGAATATTTATTCTATGTAGAAAAGAAAGAAGAGCTTGAGGTTAAATATGAATCTCCGCTTAATTACATTGGAAGCAAGGCAAAGATGATTGAAGAAATAAAATGCTACTTCCCAAAAAGATATTCAAACTTTGTTGATGCGTTTGGTGGAGGGTTTAACGTTGGAATAAATTCTAAATCAAGTCATATCGTTTACAATGAATTCAATCACTTTGTAAAAGACTTAGTGGAGTCTTTTAGAATAAATGACACCTATCAATATCTTCTTTATATGAGAAGAATTATAAAAAAATATGACCTGAAAAAACAAGATTCTGATAGTTATATAAAAGCTCGTAACTATTACAATTCCCTTCCTTTCGAAAAAAGAGACCCTAAATTACTCTATACAATAATTTTATATGGCTTTAACCAGCAAATAAGGTTTAATGGAGACCATGGTTTCAATAACCCAGTAGGTATGAGGTGGTTTAATGATAAAGTCCTTGAAAAAATGATTAGCTTTTCAAGAATAGTTAAGGAAAAAAATATTGAATTTAAAAATTCAGACTATTCGGAACTAAATGATGTAATCAATAATAACAGTTTTGTCTATTTAGACCCACCATACCGCCTAACAACAGGCGCATACAATGATGGAAAAAGAGGATTTAATGGTTGGGGAATTGAAGAAGAAAGAAGGTTATTTGAGTTTGTTGATTCATTAAATGATAAGTCCATTTGTTTTATGATTTCATATGTAATGGAACATAAAGGAAAAACAAATAATGAATTAAAAAAGTGGATTGAAACAAAAGGATACCGCTTAATAAAAGTAAATGATGTTCCAGGCATCCAACGAAAAGAAGTACTGATTGTAAATTATGATAATAATGGAAATACCTCACTTTACAATAAAGAACAGGTTTCAAAAGGGAGGACTGTACCAAGACCTCTTGAGACCAGCTATATTGGCTGATGTTTGTCAAAAAGTTACAGGTCAAAATGAATATACTGTAGACTTTGACAACGATGGTTATAATATTGGAAGACTAGCAACCCTTGAATATCAAGGCAGAAAGACATTTATATCCTTCTCTGAGGTTGAAATAAGAAGTAGAAACTCTAGCTTCCAAAGTTTTCCGAGCGCATTATCACGATACATATTAGATGAGAATCAGAACAAGGAAATCTGCTTCTATTTTCATCCAGATACAACAGGGAATTGGGAAACTCCATATTTCATATTTATGTATCGTTTGATGAGAACTGCAAATGTCAATTTCTTAAATGCTAATGAATATTTAAGAAGTCCAATTACCTCTTTCACTTCACCCGAGGATATTATTTTGCATAAAGACCAGATGCGAAGTAGGAATCCAGGAAATAGGTCAACATATTTAACTCGTGGTCCACAAAACCAACTTCAAATATTTGGTAAAACTTATGGCGCAAATAAATATGAAACGACTATACTTTGTTTAGCAATTTCAGAAATTGCCAATACAGATGTTGAATTGTATGAAATTGAAGAAGGCGGTTTAACTAAACTTCCTCAAACATCAAAAGATGCAATTGAATCATTAGGTGTAGTTCATATTTTCACATCAAATCGAACTATTGAGAGAATCGATTTTGAAGAAAATGATAGTTTACGTTCAGTACAATACATTTATAATTTACTAGAAAAACTAGGAGATAAGAAATGTGCACTTTGCGAATGTGATATACCTCAAATTATTCAAGGAGCTCATATTTGGCCAGTTGCAGATATAAAAAGGGAAAATCATTTGACACAAGATGAAAAATTAAATCTTGCATTAGACGGGGATAATGGTCTGTGGCTTTGCAACAACCATCATAAATTACTTGATTCACATATCATAAAGCTTTTTGAAGATAATACTGTGAAGTATAAAAGTTCACTAAATGAAAGTCAAAGCAACTATTTAAGCGAGATTACGACAAATAACCGCTTACCTGAAAATATTGTTAATGAAAGTATGTCTGAATACATTGTGAAAAGAAACCGAAACATACCTGTTGAAGAATATGCAGATTTTATCAATTAACCCAACGCTTTGTTCAAGCACATTGCAATCCTCGTTCCTGCGGTCGCAAAGAGCTTTCACTCCAACGCTAACGAACGAACGAGAAAAAAGCCAGCAGGTAACAATGTGTATAAGCAATAGCGGTTTAAGTGCTATTTTGAAACGTAAAATTATAAATCAAAGGTCGTTGCTATCTGACAGTTTAGTGGTTTGAAATCCACTACTGCTCATACACGAGACCGTTGTGCTTCATTATGCCCAGAAAGAAAACTCTCTTGCATATGTCCTTGTCTTTCGAAATTCTCCCGATAAAGGCTTAAAGCCCGGCTGTTTTTGAGTTACTGACCGTAGTAGCACCCACCCAAACGCAACCAAGTAGGAAAATCAACATTTTATAGCGGACGTTGAAGACCAAAAAATGCAAAAGATAATCCACTCTGGGTGTATCATCATTGCCCTGCTCTTGCTTTGCAATTGTTCCGATGATGTTGATGATGCCAGTCCAATAGCATTGGGCATCTGGATTTCCTCCGATAAAACGGACACCTTGGATTTTATATCACAAAATAACTTCCAAAAATCCAACGCATTTATGCGAAAAGACCATTTTGATTATGCCCTCTTGCCGAACGACTCCATATAGATTGGCTACAGGGGAAAGCAGTTGGTCTATGTTCAGCCCACAAATCATTATTATTCGGTGCAGGACACTATCCTGATGATTGATTTTACCAACCGATCATGTTATGGTTTTGAAGACAAGAAAATGATCTATATCAAGGAATAAAAGCTTGCTGCCCACAAAGGAAAAAACATTCCCTGCCACAAGGACGTTCCAGCATTGCTGACCCTAAAGGGATTAAAGGCCCTGTTGTCGCCGAATGGTAAATGGTCTTGGGTGCAGCTGAAAGCTACCCCAAAATCCGGAGTGCTCTAAAATGGGAAAATGAGTAACTTTAAATTTTGGGACAATGAAAAAAAGCAAGTTTACAGAGAGCCAGATCATCGGGATGATCCGGCAGTACGAG
>NZ_JBLFEO010000016.1:0-15223 GCF_047345505.1 Maribacter aquimarinus
CCACCTCCCCTTGACCAAGGGGAGGAGCCGCCCTTGGCTTTCAATTCAACCTAAAGCGAAACCGCACCCTCATTGCACCGTACGGAGCCATCTGTTGATCTGCGCTCATAGGCTCAACGGATGGCCGAGTCGCCATCGGCCTTTGCCCGGAACTTCACCACCAAGGTGGCTCCTCGCCATGAGGTTTGGTTCAAGTGAAACTGCAATTTCAACCAAAGACCGAAGCGATAAGGCCCCGTAGAAGCCCGCTCTGGGAACTTGGCGGCAAAACCACCCAAAGCAACCACGGAACGGACCCCTCCGCTTTTCCAGAATGAAGTGGAAAACCACCTCCCCTTGACCAAGGGGAGGAGCCGCTCTTGGCTTTCAATGCAACCTAAAGCGAAACCGCACCCTCATTGCACCGTACGCAGCCATCTGTTGATCTGCGCTCCTTGGCTCAACGGATGGCCGAGTCGCCATCGGCCTTTGCCCGGAACTTCACCACCACAGAGGCTCCTCGCCATGACGTTTGGTTCAAGTGAAACTGCAATTTTTCAACCTTTTCATACTCAATACTCCGTACTCAATACTCCGTACTTCTAACTTCGTACTTCTATCTCCTACCTCTTCTCCCTAAAAACAAGGCTAAACCCATACCCGAACACAAAGCAACTGGTTACCCCAAAGAAGGCATACATTAAGAAATTGATCTCCGTGTAAACGCTTATGTACCAAATGAGCAGGGCGCTCACCACCAGGCCCAACAGTGTTCCGGTGCCATTGGCCCGCTTGGTGAGCATCCCCAATAGGAACATGCCGCCCAGACCACCGGTGAACAGCCCCAGGAACTTGTAGAATTCGTCCCAGAGCGATTTAATGCTGGAATTGGCCATCCAAAGGGCAAGCAGCACGCCAAGAACCCCCGTTAACACGGTGGCGATACGGGCTATCTTCAAAAGGGCCACATCTTTGGTGGCTGGCCTGAAGTGCTGATGGAAATCATTGCAATAGGCGGTGGACACGGAATTGAGACTACTGCTGATGCTGCTCATTGCGGCCGAGAAGATACCGGCCACCAATAGGCCGGAAACCCCTACGGGCAACTCGCGCACTATGTACCAGGGAAAAATGGAATCGTTGTTGGAAATGGCCGGGGAAAGGCGCTGCGGCAGTTCTGAATAAAAGATAAAGAGCAGGGTGCCAATGCCAAAAAAGATGATGGTGGCGGGCAGGGTGAGCACCGCATTGGTGTACAGCGTTTTTTGGGAGTCCTTGACACTGGAGCTGGTAAGATAGCGCTGTACAATGGTCTGATCGGTACCCTGCGTCACCATGGCCGAAGCAAGTCCACCGATAAAGACCACCCAAAAGGTAGATTCGGTAAAGTTGAGCTCCATATTGGCAATATTGAACTTGTCCCGGTCCTGGGCGTACCCCATCATATCTGCAAAGGAAGCCTCGGTGTGCAAGAGGATCCACACCACGGCAAGGACACTGCCACCCAAGAGCACAATGACCTGCAGCACATCGGTCCATATCACGGCCTCTATGCCCCCAAAAGTGGTGTAGAGAATGCAGAGCACGCCCATGATCAGGATACTGGTCTCCACAGGGATGCCCGTAACAATGGAAATGGCCAAGGAAGGCAGTAAGAGCACAATGCCTATTCTTCCCAACTGAAAAAGGATAAAGGACAGGCTGCCAAAGGCCCGGGCCAAATAATTGAAACGGTTTTCCAGGTATTCATAGGCCGTTCTGATCTTTAGCTTGTTAAAAAAGGGAATGAAGATCAGGGCAATGACCGGCGTAATGAGAATGGCCGTGATGTTCAGAAAGAAGAAAGACCAGTCCGTAACAAAGGATTTTGCAGGAATGGCCATAAAGGTAATGGCGCTGAGCAGGGTGCCAAAAACACTGAGCCCAGACGCCCACCAGGGAATACGGCCCCCGCCCACAAAGTAGTCTTCGGTAGATTTCTGTTTTCGCGAAAAATAGATGCCGATCAAGAGCGACACCAGGAGGTACAGTGCCAACACGGTATAGTTCACCGGGCCAAAGGGCTCCGCGGCGTCGGCTATGGCGTAGGTCTTTACCGCCGGGGTGCGCACGCCCGGGGCCGTTTCCCCTGAGACAAGGGTCATGGCCCGTTCTTGGGACAGTGCCAGTGCCGTTACGGGAAGGGGATCCGGCAGGCTGTCGTACACAAACCATTTTTTGGTCATGGTGTTATAGGCGAGCACTTCATTGGAGAAGCCGGGATGGTCTGCCAAGAGCGCATCACGCTCGGCAATGAGCCGCCCGCGCAGGGAGTCATTGGGGCTTTTGGCCAGTTCCAGTGCCAAAAACTCCAATTGGTCAAAGATGATCGCGTCCGATCCGCCAAAGACCAAAAGGTGCATGGAACCCATTGGCTGTGCGGCCGCGCCCATCAGTACCTTTGTTTTTCCATTGACCCACAAGGGCCCCTCATCTGCCCAACGCCCCTCTTTTAAATTGTAGGAAAGGTAATTTGTTGGGGTGATGGATTTTTCCCCCGCGCGTTGGTTGCGGCCCCCGATCACAAAAAGGGCCGGGGCCTCCTTGGTCTCCTGTACCGCAATGGTGTGCAGGGCCCGGGGAATGCCCGGAAATTGGGGCAGGGTTTCCCATTGTTCTTTCTCCTTTAGGGAAAGCCTGTAAAAGGAATTCACGCTCTCTTTGGCATTTTTACCACCCACCACATAGAGATAATCCTCAAAAACCACCGCCGCGGTATAGGCCAAGGGCTCGGGCAGGTTGGGGTAGGCAAGGATCTCCACCTGTTGGGTTTCCTCATCAACACTTAACAGGAAAACGGCATCGCTGGCCGTGTTGCCCTCCTCGCCGCCAATGATCAGGACCCCTTCTGGCAGTGACACGGAAGCCCCGTAGGCCAGCGGCCTTGGCAGGGTTTGGTCCGATCGTGACCATTGCCCGTTGCGCAAGATGTAAATGACGTCCCAATAGACCTTGGTCCCTCCCTTCCAGGGCGGTGCGTCCGGAAAGTTGGCCCCGCCGGCCGCAAGGGTAACGCCCTTGTGCACGCCCCCCATCATTCCTGCCAGTCCCAGTGCCGGTTTGCCTTCCTGGGTCGCCGGAAGCTCTGCCAGCTCCTGAATGCTGGTCTTGGGCGCGCGCTGGGCCGTGCCATGAAATGCACCGTAAATGAGCAAGGACAATAGAAAGGGGAGCAGGGTTTTAATCGGTTTCATAGGGTGTTTGTTGGGTGCGATAACGTAGTCCGGGAGCCCGCTGTACACCGTTTTCATCAAAATGGACCGGGATGCAGCTAAACATCCATTTCCAGGAATTCTTGCCGTGTGGAATTTTGAGCAGTACCGTGTTCCAGCCTTTTTTCAGGACTATCTTGGTGGGTTCCCGGTAAAAGTAGTCCTCGTCCACAAAGGGGATTTCGTCCGTCTTTGTCTTTAGTCCCGGCTGTTGCCAAACCGGCGGTGGGACCTCCGTTCCGTTCACCCAGATCTTGGGCTCTGTGGTATGCCATTGCCCTTGTTCTGGAAAAGGGCCGCCACGGCGGCCCCCCGAGCGTGACCAGCCCTGGAATCCGATCCAAAAATCCTGGGTCCTTGCCTCTGGGCTATATATTTCCGTACGGGCGTAAAAGGTGCCGGATGCTTCCTCCGTTACCGCCGGAAAACCAAAAAAATGCTTCAGGTGCACGGTGCCGCCCACATAGGGGCCTTGCCATTCAAAGGTCTTGCCGTCCACGGTGTATTTCGGTTCAAGGCCATCTTCCACCGGAAAGCGCTTGGAAACGTTTCCTTTGTGATCAAACGGGCCAATGAGCTCCCAATGTATGTCCGTTTGTTTTACGTAAGGGAATTCCTTTTGTTTAAAAAAAGTGGCCTTGTGCCGCAGCACCGCGTCCTCAAATTGGGCAAAGGCCCGTAGATCGGCCGTGCCCGCTTTGGGCAGGTTGGCCCAATGGGCCAACTTGTTTTCCTTTCTACCGTTCCAAATGGCATCGGCATAAAAGACCATGGCGGGGTAAATGGGATTTTGTCCCAAGATGTCCCGTTCATGGGCCACATTGTTGTCCGGCCAGGCGCAAAGGATCCCGCCAAGGGCCAGGGAATCCCCGCTGGGCTGTCTTGCCGGTTGTTGAAAAAAGAGCCTGCCCATACCGGCAAAGGGGTCCAGGTGATTGATGTAATTGGCACGGGAATCAATGAACCTATGGCCTTCCCGGGGTGGGTGCTGGGCCCACAGCTGTTTTATGGAGGTACTGTCTTGGGGGAGTTGTATCCCCTCTTTCCAAGTGATGACCTCACGGCCTTTGCTTTTGATCAGGTCCATAATGGCCATAAGGCTATGGTCTTCCATTTCTTCCTTGCGGTGCCATACCTCGTCCGTGCCCAGATGGATGTAGGGCATCTCTTCCGCGTCTGCGAGGGAGATGAGCTCTTCAAACAAATCCAACAGAATGGGCTCCACGCTGGGGTCGCGCATGGACTTGATGCCAAAGGCCCTGCGAAAGGCCTCGGTATGCCCGGGAATGTCCAGTTCCGGAATCACGGTAATGTGCCGTTCCTTGCAATAGGCCAGGATTTCCTTGAATTCCTCTTGGGTATAAAATTTGCCCACGTGCCGCGAAAAGGCGCGTTTCAATTGCAGTTGAGGATGTTTTTTGCTCTCCAGACGCCAACCCGGATTGTCCGTAAGGTGCCCGTGGAACACATTGTACTTGTACAGGGCCAACATGTCCAGTTGTTCCTTGAGTTGGGCCACGGACTGGTAATTGCGCCCCGTGTCATGCATGAACCCGCGAATTTGGAAGGAGGGCCAATCCACCACCCGTACTTGCGGGAGCATTCCCGTTTCCCCTTCTTTGTAAAACAACTGCTTTAGGGTCTGCAGCGCGTGGAAGGCGCCTTGGGCGGTGGGGGAGGAGATGGTCACCATACTGTCCACCTGCAGGGCATAGGCTTCCGGATGTGTTGTTTGCTCCAGGGGTTTCTTGGTAAAGCGCACGGCAATTCCGTTGGGATGGGTGGGGATGCCTTCGGAGGCAAAGAAATCCATCAGTTTTGCGCTTTCATCCACATGTTCCATGCCACTTATCCGGATTTCGGAAAAGGGGAGCAGCCCTTCCCCATAGGTGATCTTCTTGGGCGTTGGAATCACCGGAAAGTCCTTGGCCCTTGGTTGCTTCCCTTGGGCATGGCTAAACAGCACGCCCAGGCCAAAGCACAACAGTGCCAGAAAGGGCCGGTTGGGGAAGTACGGGTTGTCGCGATGCATTTGGGAAGGGTTTAGGTCATTTGCGGTTATGGGGGTGCCGTTTTTTAGATGTTTTTATGCGGATACAATCCAAAGATCGCCGGCCAAAAAAGGCAAAACGCCCTTACGGAATACTTCCTCTTTGTCCTTGACCATAGGCGCATGATGGAATTTGGGGGCACCATTTGGTTATTCGATGCCCAGCTCGCTCAGGGCCACCTTTTCAAAATAGAGCTCTTTTGCGCCTTCGTACAGGATGCCTATGTGTTCGTTATCGATCATGGTCATACAGGAATAGCCGTAGGTATTGTCCTCGAAGAGTTCCAGTTGGTTTTCCAAGGGCCAGGTATTGCCCTCGTCAAAACTGGTCTTTATGGTAATGTGGTCGCGGCCTACCTTGGTATTGGGGTTGGAAAAGAAGAGGATTCTTCCCTTCTCTTCGTGGTCATCAGCAATAAGGCTTGCCATACAATTGGATTCCTGTAAGGCCTTTCTGGAGGTGGGATGCTCCGTCCAAGTTTTGCCCAGGTCCGTGGTAATGGCCACAGAGCGACCGTTCTCTGGGTCCTTTCTATTGGCGCGGTTGCGGTCGTCCCGCATGTTCAGCATAAGGCTGCCATCCTTGAGCTCCACCACCTGCGCCTCGGTGGTCTCGGACTTGGCCCCCGTGCCCACGGTCCAGGTCTTGCCCTGGTCCTTGCTGTAAATGATGGTGCTGTGGGGAATTCTGTCCTTGTCCTTGAATTGGGCCGGAAAGACCAGGGTACCGTCCCGCATGGTGATGCCCATACCGGGGCCATTGAAGAAAAGTTGCCATTCGGGCTTTTTTGTCTGCGGGGTAATGTTGATGGGGTCTGACCAGGTGAGCCCATCATCCTCGCTTTTCACCAAGATGAACTGGCCGGTTTTCTCAGGGCTCATTCCCGGGGCAGAGGCGTTCCAGGCCCGTTCATCGGGATAGCCGTGCAGCCAAAGGGCGGCCACCCAGATGGTGTTGGTGTTGGGGTCTACCAGCACCGTGGGATCGCCAATGCCGTTCTGGTCCTCGGGGAGGCCACCGTATTCGCCCATGTCCATGATCACCTTCATGGGTTCCCAGGTCTGCCCGCCATCGGTGCTCCGGCTCATCCCCACATCCACATCTTCCTGAAGATCCACCGGGTCGTTGTAGCGAATGTCATAAACGCCAATGAGCGTCCCTTTGGTGGTGGTGGCCAGTCCGGGAATGCGGTAGGTGTCCACCCCGTTGTCATTGTGTTGTCTCAGGGCAATGCCCACGCGTTGTGGGCCACTTTCCTCCATAGTGGCTTGGGCCACGCTGCCGTCGGCAAAGGTCACCTCCTGCAGTTGGACCCCAATTTTGTTGCCCAGGTCGGGGGTGCCGTTCAGGCGGGCCGATAGCCAAAAATGTCCCTCGTTGGCCGGTACGGGTTTTGGCAGGTTCAGCTCAAAGCTATCGGAAAGATCCTTGCTGCTCCCGATGACGGTGGCTTTGGCAAAGTCGTCCGTTGTGGCGTAAAGCAGTGCCATTTCTTCCAAATCGGCTATGTTGGTGGTGCCCCTTAGGGTAAAGGTCATGGCGTTCAATTGCGCGGGCGTGGCACTTTCGGCCACCTCCATCCCAATGTTCAGGACCTTGTTGCGTTCCTTCATGGCCAACACGGGCAAAACAGGTTGTGAGGCCACCACGGTGATGGTCGTGTTTTCCTGGGAGGTCTTACAGGCGGTAAACCCCATGGATATACTCGCGATCAAAGTAAGTAGGACTGTTTTTTTCATTGTTCCTTGTATTAAGAGATGCTACATTTTTTGTTGGGAGGATGCAGATTATGTTGTCAGCTTGTGTTTTTGTGCTATGCGATCAAAGGTTTTCCAGCATTGGTACATGGCCCTGGGCACGTGGAAACATCCCTTCCATTTCCCGCCCTTTAGGGTCAGGTGGGGCTTGCCCTCCCGATTGAGATAGCCGTACCACTCGCCGTGCTCAGGATCGGGAAAGTGCTGCCAAGCGTACTGGTGCACTTTCTGGTACCACTGTGCAATGTGTTCCCCTGGCCGGTGTTCATAGGCCTTGGCAAGGGCCACCAGGGCTTCGAGGTGTACCCACCACAGTTTTTGGTCGTGTTCCAATTGTTGGGGCGGATGCCCCTGGGCGTCCATAAAATAGAAGAGTCCGCCGTGATCTTGGTCCCAACCGTAATCCAGTATGCGCAGCATGGTGTCCGTGGCCTTGGCAATAAGGGCCTCATCGCCGCTGCGCACGCCAATATCCATCATGAACCACATGGCTTCCAGGCCATGCCCGGGATTGATGAGCCTACCCTCAAAACTGTCGTGCAGGTCGCCATTGGGCAGCACGTTTTCATAGATAAGGCCGGATTCCTTTTGCAAGAACACCTCCATTACTTCCCTCACACTGAAATCCACCGTTTTTTTTATGTCCGCTTCCTCCAGGACATCTTCCAATTCCAGCACCAGATTGGACAGGATCATGGGGAGGGCAAAATTTTTAAGGGGCCTGTTGCCCGTACTTTTCTCGTAGTGGCCCTTGGGGCGGTCCTTGCGCTTTAGGATATTGGCATAGGTGTTTTTGGCCATGGTCCTGTACGTGCCGTTCCCCGACGCCTTGGCGTATTGGGCAAAGGCCATGGCCGCAAAACAATCCGAGAAAATGTTGTAGGGCTGTACTAGTGGAGCTCCCGATCGGGTCACACTGAAGTAAAAGTTGCCGTGGGCATCCTTGCCATGCTGGCGTAGAAAGGCCGCTCCCGAACCTGCCATGTCCAGCCATTGCTGCTTCTGTTCCACTTCATTGTAGAGCATGGAAAAAAGCCAGACCTGCCTGGCCTGGAGCCAAATGAACTTATCGGTGTCATAGACCTTTCCGCTGCGGTCCAGGCAGGTGAAATACCCCCCGTGCTCAAGGTCCAGGGAGTGTTGCTCCCAAAAGGGCACCACGTCATGGAGCAGGGCGTCTTTGTAGTGTTGGGCGTAATGGGATGCTTCTATGTATGACATAATACAAATTTAATTAAAAAAGTTTAATTGTAAACGTAACCTTCCCAGATTCTTACTGATGGGACTCTTTGGGCTAAAGCACCTGAATATAGATTAAATTTTTGGAATACGGTGGGTGTTCTTTTGTATGGGATGCCTTGTGGCGGGAGGGCAGGAAAAAGCCTTGGCAACGGTCTTTGCAAATCATTGCGGCCGCGCTGTGGAGAAGGTTATCGCTTTAATCTATTCCCTACCAACAAAGAGCTATGTGCGCAGTTTTTACCAAAAGTGGGGGGCAACACTGGGATTTCAGGTCCACGTTCCCAGACGTTCCATAGATTTGCTTGGTTGGTCAAAGCTCGTTGGAAACTACCTTGTTCAAGGGAGATGGGTCACTGGTTCAAAGGAGGGAATGCCATTTGGGCCTATTAAAAAAGCCCCGATTTCTCGGGGCTTTGGCAATCAAACTAACTCAAACAATAAAGCTTACTGCTGTTTGGCCCACCATAGTGGGGTAAACAGGGTATCGTCACCTTCCAGGGCACCCAGGGCCTGGTTGTATTCTGTGGGTAAATTGTTGGCAAACCCTGTGGGGAACTTCAGCCTTTGTGGGAATACCGCTGGGCTGTTGGTCATCACATTACTCGGCGTTAACTGTGGCATCTCGGCAATGGGCGCTTCCACGGCGGGATTTTCAAAGAAGGGAAGTCCCAATCTTCTGTGGTCGCTCCAGGTCTCCAAAGGCAGCCATGGGGTTTGGGCAATGAACTTTTGGGTAATGATCTTGTTCATTAGGTCATTCTTGACACTGCCGCCCATATAAATGGTGTTCTCTGGGAATTCATACTCGGTGGTGCCGGGAGTGTCCGTGTACCCGTCCACATAGCTCATCGTTACCCTTGCCGGTGGCTCTGTGGTGTGGTTCCAACTTACGGAGGTACCGTTACGGTTATAGTCCTCTGAGGTCAGGTAATCACTCACAAACTGGGACATGCCGTTATAGGCAAAACTGTCCGCAATGCCTTGCTCATAGGCCGCTTGTCCACTCATGGGCACGTTCCATCCCCTTACGGCCGCTTCCGCGATCAAGAAGTGGGTTTCCCAAGAGGCGAAGAAAATTCGCTCTGCATCACTTTGGCGGAATTTATTGCCCAAACGGGGCAGGGTTCCGGGATAACGAAGTCTGTTTCTACTTCCTTTTTCTCCCCACTCACCGATCACCGGGGCGTTCCAATGGTTGGTGGCATCTATAAGGATGTCATTGGTTTCGCCATTGTCATCGGTATCCTCTTCACCGATCACCAACAATCTCTCGGTGGTGGTGGCAGCGGAGTTCCAAGGAGGGAAGGAGTTGAAGTCTTCCGAATCCGTGTCACCTGGTATGGGGAACAAATTATAGGCCCTTGGGTCTATTTCATTGTGCAGCCCATCGAACCAATATCCGGCGGAGGGGTCGTTGGTCAAGAGCGTAAAGTGGTCTTCGTAACGCTTGCCCAGATAGTTCTCATCCTTGATGAAAGGGTGCTTGTCTGCTGGCAATACCGCTTCGGAATCAATGCCGCCCAACCCGATCATGAGGTTGTTGAGGGTGGCAGATAGGTATTGGTTGTTCCAAGGACGGGTCATCACGCCGGTATAATCGTTCCATCCCCCCAGTTCCTGTACTTTAAAATTATCGTCCGGGGTGTCCAAAATGGGCTTGCTGGCAGCGTCCTCAAACTCGGCTTGGGCCTTGGAGGGGTCTACTTCAGAAAGGCGCATGGCCAAGCGCATCCGCAGGGAATTCCCGTATTTCTGCCATTTGGAATAATTGTACCCATAGGCAGGATCTAAATCAGAGAGGCCACCGGGGTTGACAATTTCCGTATCCAAGGCCGCCGTGGCCTCTTTCAATTCTTCCAGCATATGGTAATAGACCTCTTCCACACTATTGTAGTCTGGGTTTACCCCTTGGAATCCATTGATGGGCACAGGTCCAAAATTATCCGTCATTTCACTCATCAGATAGACCCTCCAAATACGGGCCACCTGCTTTAAATTGTTGGTGTACTCGCGGATGTTGCCACTTTCAATTTTCTCTTCGGCCACGGTAATGGCGGTATTGATGTTGCGCAGCCATGTGGAAATATAACCATTGTAATAATCCGTGGTCCAGCTGTCACTGGCAAAGCCCACGGGCAGGGAGCCGATACGGTCCATGCGGCCGGCCGCTTTCCAATACAGGATAAAGACCCGCTCCGCAATGTGTGGGTTCTGTTGGGCCCCACCAATGGAGGCGTTGATAAAATACTCCACCTGGACTTGGTCCACATTGGCGGCTTGGGGATCAATGTTGATCTCGTCGAAATCCGAACAGGAAAACAAGATCGCGAGACTGCCCAAATACAGCCCCATACGTTTAATTAAACTCTTTTTTCTCATATCAAACAATTTTTAGTAATTACAAACTTAAGGAAACATTGAAGAACAACGATCTAACGGTTGGGGGTGATAGGTTTTCAAAACCGGTGGCATTGCTTCTTGTGGCCGCCACGGATTCTGGGTCTACCCCATTGAGGTTGCTGTGGATCATCCACACATTGTTGGCGGAAAGACCAAACTTGGCCCTTTGGATACCGGTGTTGTCCAACCATTTGGCGGGAAGCACGTAGTTAACACTTACGTTCCTTACCCTCACGTGGGTGGCATCATAGACAAAGGCTTCGCCAATGCCCAAGTTACCCGATCGGTTCGCCACGGCGGTCCAATAATCCTGTGGGTCCACGGCCACCGTATTGGGCCTAAAGCCACCTGCACCATCCGAGGTCACGGCATCCACGATAAAGTCATTTCGTTCCCCGTCCACTACCGTAATGGCGGCGTTACCGGAGCGTTGCAAGAAGCGGTTAGTGCCCGAAAAGATCTCACCACCTATACTGGCATCGATCAAAAAGCCCACGGAGAAATTTTTGTAGGCAAAGGTATTGGACCATCCCAAAAGGGCATCGGGTTGTTGATGGCCCAAGAAAGAGGTCTCGTTGCCCTCAGCGGCCAGGGGAAGTCCATCGCCGTCCACCACTAATTTGCCAAAATCCGGACTGGCCTCATCTTCCACCCTTCTAAAGGTGGTACCAAAGATTTCACCATAAAGGCCGCCCACAGGGGCTATCACACTAAGGTTGTCAAAGCCGCCCAATTGAAACTGTGAAACCTCATCAATGAGCGAATTGATTCTGTTACGGTTTCTGGCATAGTTCACGTTGGTGTTCCACGAAAAGCCATTGGGATTTCTGAAAATATCGGCGTTCAAGGAAATCTCTATCCCCTCGTTCTCTATGTCGCCCGCATTGACACGACGTTGGTTAAAACCACTCAGGGGATCCAATGGAATGGACAATAACTGGTTGGTGGCATTGGTCTTGTAATAGGCGGCATCCAACGAAATGCGGTTGTTGAAAAATCTGGCCTCCACACCAAATTCCGTGGACTTGATGAGCTCGTTCACCAAATCGGGATTGTTCAGGGTGCTGTTGGTGCTGGCCGTGGTGTTGTTATTGGGGTCGTTGCCAATAAAGAACACATTCTGCAACTGGTAGGGAGCCAAATCGTTACCTACCGTGGCATAAGAGGCACGTAGCTTACCAAAGTTGAACCATCCCTCGGCATTGGCATTGAACAGTTCACTGAACACAAACGAGCCGTTGATGGAGGGGTAGAAGAAAGAACGGTTGTCCGGGCTCAAGGTGGTGGTCCAGTCATTACGGCCGGTCACGTCCACAAAGAGAATACCGTCGTAATCCAACCCAAAAGAACCAAAGACGGAGTTGATTTTCTTTTGGCTGAAGCTCTGTCCCACCGTAGCTTGGTTGATGCCGTTGTTCAAGGCGAAGAGATCGGGTACTTCCAATTCCCCGGCGTTGGCGCTAATGCCATCCCGCCGTTGGGACATCAATTGTGCACCCACGGTGAAGTTCAGGCCCACTTTGCCCCAAAGGTCACTCTTGGAGCCGTTCAACAGCGCCAAATAGTTTTCTTCTATAAAGGTGTCCTTGCTCAAGCTATAGCGTCCGTTGGGAGACAGGGGGCTGCCCGCAAACTGTTTGGCCTCCCCGTTGTTGGTGTACATGTCCGCGCCCCCTCTCAGTTCGGCGCTTACCCAGTCGTTGATCTGGTATTTAACGGAACCGTTCAACATGAAACGGTCCCTATTGTCAAAGTTCAGGTTCCTTTCGGCCGCCCAGTATGGGTTCACCGAATTTGTTTCCAAGAACCAGCGCATGGTGCCAAATTCGTCCACCGGGTTTCTAAAATCCCGAAGGTCCAAGGTTCTGGGCAAGCTGATGATGGAGCGGTGCACGTTATTGATGTTCTCACCACCAATGGGCCGGTTACGGGCGTTGGCAGAGATGTAAGACACTTTAACGTCCGTGGTCCACCTCTTGTCCGGGCCAAAGTTGGAGACCGCCCTGGTCGTTAGGTTGAACCTCTCAAAATTGGCGTTTGGAATGTTGCCCTCATCATTAAGGTAGTTCAGGGAGGAATAGATGGACGTTCCATCGCTCACTTGTTGTTGAAAGGAAAGTCCGTAGGTGCGCGTCAATCCGCCATTGTAGAAATTTTTTAGGTTGTTGTGCGTTCGTAGCTGCTCTGGATTGCCTTCCCAATCTTCCACGATCTGTCCCGTGATTTTGGGTCCCCAACTCTGGTTGGCCAACACATCGTAATTGCCACGATCGCCCTGTCCAAAATCGTTTTGGAACTCTGGGTTCAAAAATACATTTTGAAAACCGGTGGAGGTAGATACGGTAATGCCCAATCCTTTAGAGGCCCGTCCCGTTTTTGTGGTGATCAAAATGACCCCGTTACCGGCACGTGAACCGTAAAGGGCCGCCGCTGAGGCCCCTTTCAACACGGACATGGACTCAATGTCGTCTGGGTTAATGTCCCCAAGACCGTTCCCCAAATCCGCTGAGGGGTTAAAGTAGCTTTCGTTGCCCGAACCGGTAAAGTTGTCCATGGGCACCCCGTCCACCACTATGAGGGGTTGGTTGTCCCCGGTGAGGGAGTTGTTACCACGAAGCACAATTTTGGAGGAACTGGCAGGGCCGTTACTTCCACGGATCACTTGCAGACCGGAAACCTTTCCGGACATCGCGTTCACCAGGTTGGTCTCCCTGGCTTCCAAGAGATCGCCGCCCTTGATTTCCTGCACGGCGTATCCCAAGGCTTTTCTTTCCTTTTTAATACCGAGGGCCGTGACCACCACCTCGTCCAGCATCTGTTCGTCTTCCAATAAGGTCACGTTCAGGGTGCTCCTGTTTTCCACGGGAACGTCTTGGGTCACATAGCCCAGGGAAGAGAAGGTCAAGACGGCATTGCTGGCCACATTGATGCTAAAGTTGCCGTCAAAATCGGAAGACACCCCGTTGGTGGTCCCTTTTTCAATGATGTTTACTGCGGGCAGTGGTATGCCCGATCCATCCGTAACCGTACCGGATACGGTGGTTTGTTGGGCCCAACCCAAATGGAGGGTAAAGAGCGCTACAAAAATCCAAGCAAAATTTAACTTGTTCGTCATACTGGAGTTGTTTAGTTTAATTTAAGTGAGTTGAAAAATAAAGTTTTAGTGGTCTATATACTATTTATAGTGATACAATTTCGTTGTTTTAGATGCTTTCATCGCCAAAAACCAAAATACATCGCGAAAACGTTTTAGCTATTGTTAAATCCCTTTTAAGAGGGCGCGTTAAAGTTAGGCAAAATAGCACAAATCTTAAACCATGTTATACATAAACAGGGGTGGAAATGAAATTTTAACATTTCTGTTCGCATTTTTGGCCCAAAAGATCAATTTTGTTTAATCAGGACGATTGTGTGTTGAACAGAATAAGAAAAAATTAAGGATGCTGGCCTCAACTATCCTGTAGTGTCGGTATTGCATTTTATTGGGGATGTAGGGTTATTTCTACATATTACCGACACTCACTACCATCTAAAAATCTTGGTAGGAAAGGGTTTTTTAGTTAATTTTACGACGTTATGTCAGACATAACATCAAATAAACGGCGATTTGAAGAGGAAGTGGCCAAAATACGCACCGCGGTTGGTGCTATCTCTAATAACACTATTGGTATTGCCCCACATATTTAGACATGAAGAGATTTAAGAAAATGGAACCTGTGGACAAGGGTTCTTTGGTAGATAAGGTAGAGGTGCGCCTTTTGGCGTTTTTTAAGGAGAACAACCTGAAGGTGGGCGATGCGATTCCCAAGGAGCTGGAGTTTGCCGCTTCCCTTGGGGTGAGCCGTACCGTGGTGCGGGAGGCCTTGCTCCGATTGCGCACCTTGGGCCTGGTGGAGTCCAAGAAACACCGGGGCATGATCTTGAAGCAGCCCGATATCATCACCAATTTTGAACGTATCATGGACCCCACCCTACTGGGAGAGGATGTGCTGAAGCAGTTGTTTGAGCTGCGCCTGATCCTGGAAATGGGGATGGTGGATTTTCTTTTTGAGCACAAAAACCAAAAGGACTTGGACGACTTGGAGGAAATTGTTGCGGCCGAGGAGGCCCTGAGCTATACCGCAAACCGATTTTCCCTGGACCGGGAAGTGGCGTTTCACGGCAAACTCTACCAAATCTCCGGAAACAAGACCCTGATGGGCTTCCAAAACCTCCTGCTTCCCGTTTTTGAGTACAAGTACCTTCAGGAAGAAAAAAAGGGGAAAGGGGACTATAAGTATTCCAAAGGCCAGTTTGTGACCCACCGGATGCTGATGGACAATTTAAAAGTGGGCACGCCCGAAACGTTCCGGAATGCCATGCGCCGCCATTTGGAACCCCATTTTGATCACGTCTTCAATCCGCCAAAGGGGTAGCCTTCACCACCCCTTTCTTCCGCAAGCGGAATTCATTCCCCGCCCCAAGAGGTTCGGACAGGCCCACCCGTACCGTTCGGGCGAGCCCGCCCGAATGGCTTCGCGACTCGCCATAACGGTAAAGGTTG